>CALZMB010000193.1 GCA_945788485.1 uncultured bacterium
CGTCCGTAAACGATCTGGAGGAAGAGTTCGCGCATCGCAGTGTTGATGGCGTCGCAAACGAGGTCAGTGTTGAGAGCCTCAAGAATTGTCTTGCCGGGAAGGATTTCTGATGCCATGGCAGCAGAGTGTGTCATGCCAGAGCAACCGATTGTCTCGACAAGAGCTTCTTCGATGATACCCTCTTTCACGTTGAGAGAGAGTTTGCAGCAGCCCTGCTGCGGCGCACACCATCCGATGCCGTGAGTCATACCAGAGATGTCTTTTATCTCCTTTGCCTGCACCCACTTGCCTTCTTCCGGAATAGGTGCTGGTCCGTGGTTAGGACCTTTTGCAACGACACACATGTCGTTGATTTCCTTTGTATAAATCATACCTATAAATATAAAAAAAGAAAAGTACTATAACTTTTGACTGTAAAATTGCGTATTCAGCGTGGCATTCATGCAGAACATGTCTATGCTTGTCGAAGTCTTGCGTCCTGTCTGACCTAAACATGATAAGTGATGTTCTGCAAACCTGATTGCAAAATTACTAAAACTTTTTCGTATGAAGAAGAAAAACTGCAAACTATTTGTTTTTTTTAATGTAAAAATATGGTGATAAGAAATTTATTTATTAATTTTGCACAAATAATATCTATTATCAAATGAAAGAAGTGACAATTTCAAACGAAAAACTTGTGCAGGCAGCCTCTGCCGGCATGGACGAATTCATGCAGGCTGTAGCTGATGCGATACTGGAGAATATCGGCGGCGAGCTGAATGGCGAGACCATGCCATTGCTCAACAGCGACCAGATAACGCTTCTCGCGTATGTCATGATGCGCGAGGAGGTGATGGACGGCGGTTTTGTGCAGTTGATACATAACGGCCTGGGCCGCTTCATCTTCGTCAACCCGTTCGACAAGGCGTTGGCATTATGGGGATTGACGTCGCTCTCGCGGCTTGTGAAGAAGGCGCATAAGCTTTACAACAAATATCATAAGGATATTGAGGTGGAATGTACAGACGAGGAGTTCATGGCGATGTTCGAACGCATGTCTGAATTTGACGACCTCGACGATGAGTTTGTCGCAGACGAAGAGCAATGGACAAACATGATTGCATGTTATATCGACGACCATCTCGACAAGTTCGTCACGGTTGTTGACTGATTGACAATCAAACATATATTGCATTTCAATCAAACAAATGATTAATCGAAATAATGGCAAACGACAATAAAAAACCAAAACTGAAAGGTCCGGTAAACATAAAGAACAAGAAGGCGGCTTTCGACTACTTCTTTGTCGATACATACACCGCCGGCATAGTGCTGACCGGCACGGAGATAAAGAGCCTGCGTGCCGGCAAGGCATCTCTTGTCGATACCTTCTGTTATATTTACAACAACGAGATATGGGTGAAGGGGATGAATATCTCGCCTTATTTCTACGGCTCGTACAACAACCACGAGGCCCGCCGAGACCGCAAGCTCCTTCTCAACCACAAGGAGATTAGGTATCTGGCGCAGAACACTGCCCATCAGTCGGGCTATACCATCATCCCGATACGTGTCTATATCAACGAGAACGGGCTGGCAAAGATGGACATCGCCCTGGCTAAAGGAAAAAAGGAGTATGACAAGCGTAACACTCTGAAAGACAGGGAAGACAGACGGGAGATGGACCGTGTGTTGAAACGCTTCTGACACATGTCATCATTCAACGGCAGTGAAATGGAAAATTTACTTAAACTATACATCAAGACATTCGGCAGAAAGCCGTCAGATATTCAGAAACTGACGGGTGCGGGCAGCAACAGGCAGTACTATCGCCTTGCAGGCTCTGCAGCAGGCGACGTGATAGGCGTTGTCGGCACGTCGGTTGACGAGAACCGCGCCTTTGTGAACCTTGCGCGCCATCTTGAGGCGAAGGGCCTCAATGTGCCGCATGTCATCAGCGTCTCGGACGACAGCCTGCGCTATCTGCAACAAGATTTGGGCAACGTGTCGCTATATGACGCTCTCGCCAAGGGACGCGCTGCCGGCGGCGAATATGACGAGAATGAGATACAACTCCTCCGCGACACCATACGCGAATTGCCGCGTCTGCAGGTGCTGGGCGCAGAAGGCATGGACTGGACGACGTGCTATCCCGTCGAAGAGTTTGACGCTGACAGCGTGATGTTTGACCTGAACTATTTCAAGTACTGCTTCCTGAAAACAACCGGCATCGATTTTCACGAGATGCGGCTTGAAGAAGACTTTCGGCGTCTCTCTCTTGACCTTGTCGGCGTGTCAGCAAATGACGAAGACAGCGGCGCCCCGCTCCCGAACGAGATGGTGTTCATGTACCGAGACTTCCAGACGCGCAACATCATGCTTGACGCATCGCGCGCCCCATGGTTCATAGATTTCCAGGGCGGAAGGAGAGGCCCGTACTACTACGACCTCGCCTCGTTTCTCTGGCAGGCGTCTGCAAAGTTCCCGCCAAGCCTGCGTGACGAACTCATATCAGAATATTACGATTCGCTGTGCCGATATGCCGCTGTGCCGTCGCGCGGGCAATTCGGCAAGAGGCTGACGCTTTTCGTCCTCTTCCGCATCATGCAAGTCTTGGGCGCATACGGTTTCAGAGGGTGCTTTGAAAAGAAGCAGTATTTCATCGACAGCATACCCGGGGCTATCGCAAACCTGAGGCAGCTGCTTGAATTCAACAGTTTCCCGTATCCTTATCTCACAGAGGTGCTTACGCAACTTGTGCATAAACCAGAATATGCCGCTGCCCAGAAAGAAAAGCAAAGTGTCAAAGACAGGCAGCTGTCTCAACCGGCAGTCTCCAAATACGACGGCAAGGGGCCGCTTGTCGTCAGAGTGTTCAGCTTCTCGTACAAGAAAGGCATTCCGCAAGACGAGACAGGCAACGGCGGCGGGTATGTCTTCGACTGCCGTTCGACGCACAATCCAGGCAGGTATGAAGAATACAAACATCTGACAGGCCTCGACAAGCCTGTCATAGATTTCCTTGAAGAGGACGGGGAGATAATCACTTTCCTCGAATCAGTCTATCAGTTAGCGGAACATCACGTCGAGCGCTACATCAGCCGCGGATTCACGTCGCTCATGTTCGCCTTCGGATGTACAGGCGGACAACACAGGTCGGTTTACAGCGCACAGCATCTCGCTGAACATTTACATACGAAATACGGCATAGAAGTAAGAATCTGCCATAGAGAACAAAACATACAATGCACATTGCAATAGCAGGAAATATCGGAGCAGGCAAGACGACATTGACAAACATGCTCGCCCGCCATTACGGATGGACACCGCGCTTGGAGAAAGTGGTGGACAATCCGTATCTCTCCGACTACTACAAACAGCTGGAACGCTGGTGTTTCAATCTTGAAGTCTTCTTCCTGAAAGAGAGGTTCAAGGATGTCATGGAGATAAACCAAAGCAGCGAGACTGTCATCCAGGACCGTTCCATCTTCGAGGGGGTGTATGTCTTCGCCAAGAACAACCACGAGCAGGGCATAATCTCCGACCTCGACTTCGACACGTACATGGAACTTTTCGGACTGATGATGCAGCAGGTGAAGATGCCGGACTTGATGATTTATCTCCGCGCAGACACGAAACACCTTGTCGAGAACATCCAGAAACGCGCCCGTGACTACGAGCAGGCCATAAAGCTTGACTACCTGCAAGGCCTGAACAAGCGATACGACGAGTTCGTCTATCAGCATTACAAGGGCAGGGTGCTCACCGTCAATGTCGATGACATGGACTTTGAGCATGTGACAGAGGATTTCCGGCATATCACCGACCGGATAGACCAGATACTCTTCGGCCTCTTCCCGCTCGACGAACAATAGCCGTTAACCCATAACCACAGAATCAATAACCCATTGCGGGAGAGAGGCTTGGCAGACGCTGTCTCAACAGTTTCTGACAGACAGCCGCCACCTGTGGCTCCTGCAAATAAAAAACCATACATTTAGCCATGCACATAGCTGTTTCGGGCAATATCGGGAGCGGAAAGACGACGCTCACCAAGATGTTGGCAAAACGATACAATTGGATTCCGCGTTTCGAACCGGTGAACAACAACCCGTATCTTGAAGATTTCTATCATGACATGGAGCGGTGGTCGTTCAACCTGCAGGTATATTTCTTGAACAAGCGTTTCAAGGAAGTTGTTGAAATCTCGCAGAGCAAAGAGACCATCATCCAGGACCGCACGATATTTGAGGATGCGCGCATCTTTGCGCCTAACCTCCATTCGCAGGGATACATGAGCGACAGGGACTTTGCCAACTACACCGACCTCTTTGACCTCATGATGTCTCTCGTCAAGCTGCCAGACCTCATGATATACATAAAGTCGAGCATACCCAACCTCATCTCGCAAATCGAAAAGCGCGGCAGAGACTACGAGCAGACCATACGCATCGACTATCTTGCGGGCCTGAACAACCGCTACGACGAATGGATAAGCTCGTACAAAGGAAAGATGATTGTCATCGACGGCGACAAATGCAAGTTCGGCGACAA
>CALZMB010000194.1 GCA_945788485.1 uncultured bacterium
TGGCTCTCGATGATGTAATGAAAGTGCAGAGCCGCGCTATGATGAATGTCAACAGCCAGTATCTCAACCCATATATCCTCGAAGAAAGACAGCTGAATGTCACACAGATGGATGTCTTCTCCCGACTGATGATGGACAGAATCATCTTCCTCGGAACACAGATAGACGACTACACAGCAAACACGCTGCAGGCACAGCTGCTGTATCTCGATTCGTGCGACCCGGGAAAGGACATCTCAATCTACATCAACTCGCCCGGAGGCTCTGTCACTGCCGGACTGGGCATATACGACACCATGCAGTTCATATCGTCTGACGTGGCTACGATATGCACCGGCATGGCGGCGTCGATGGGCGCAGTGCTACTCGTGGCGGGACAGGAGGGCAAACGCTCGGCTCTGCCACACAGCAGGGTGATGATTCACCAGCCGCTCGGAGGAGTGCAGGGACAGGCGTCGGACATTGAGATTGAGGCGCGGGAGATAATGAAGTTCAAGAAAGAACTCTACACCATCATAGCCAACCACTCGCACACCGACTACGACAAAGTGTGGGCGGATTCTGACCGAAACTACTGGATGACTGCACAAGAAGCCAAAGAATACGGCATGATAGACAATGTGCTGGAAAGGAAATAATTGATATAACAAACCGCAACAAAGCATAAAAAACGGTGGGACAGGCAACGATTCCACCTCACACATTCATTGATGGCAAGAAAACAAAACAGATGCAGCTTCTGCGGACGCTCGGAAAGCGAAGTGGAGATACTGCTCACAGGACTTGACGGATATATCTGCGCCGACTGCGTGGAGAAAGCATACGACATCATACAGGCTGCTATCAGCAGAAGTTCGGACGCTCTCGCGGCTAAAGCTAACAGAAGCGTCGGAAAAGGAGGGTTCAAACTGAAGCAGGTGCCAAAGCCGATGGAGATAAAAGAACATCTCGACCAATATATCATCGGGCAGGACGAGGCGAAACGATTCCTCGCTGTCGCCGTATATAACCACTACAAACGATTGCAGCAGCCCGACTCGGAAGACGGAGTGGAGATAGAGAAATCAAACGTCATTATGGTCGGCTCGACCGGCACGGGAAAGACTTTGCTCGCACGCTCTATAGCAAAACTGCTCAACGTGCCGTTCACTATAGTCGATGCTACGGTCTTCACAGAAGCCGGATATGTCGGCGAGGATGTCGAAAGCATCCTATCAAGACTGCTGCAGGTGGCTGACTACAACCTCGAAGCGGCGCAGAAAGGCATCGTGTTCATTGACGAGATAGACAAAATAGCGCGAAAGAGCGACAACCCGAGCATCACACGAGACGTGTCGGGAGAAGGCGTGCAGCAGGGATTGCTGAAACTGCTCGAAGGCACAATGGTCAACGTGCCGCCAAAAGGCGGAAGAAAACACCCAGACCAGGACTACATTCACGTCGATACAAGAAACATACTCTTCATCTGCGGAGGAGCGTTCGACGGCATTGAGCGGAAAATAGCGCAGCGACTGAACACACACGTCGTCGGATACAACTCCGTCAACGACCAGAAGCAAATCGACCGCAACAACCTCATGAAATACATCCTGCCGCAGGACCTCAAGTCGTTCGGACTCATACCTGAGATTATCGGACGTCTGCCGGTGCTCACTTTCCTACACCCGCTCGACAGAGAGGCACTCAGCAGAATACTTGTCGAACCGAAAAACTCCATCGTCAGACAATACCAGAAACTCATGAAGATGGACGGAATAGAGCTCTCGTTCGCGCAGGATGCCCTCGACTATATCGTTGACAAAGCGGTGGAATACAAGCTCGGAGCACGCGGACTGAGGTCTATCGTAGAGGCAGTGATGAACGACGTGATGTTCGAAATGCCGTCGAAACGGAAGAAGACATTCGAAGTGACTAAGAAATACGCTGAAGAACAGCTCGAAAAAGCTAACCTCGGATAAAAAAACATATTTGACGATTCGCAACAACGATTCATCAACACCCCTAACAACATTCGGAATATGGACATCAACCTGACAGAAAAACTGAAACAATATTTCGGCTTCAACTCTTTCAAAGGCGACCAGGAGGCGGTCATCAAATCGCTGCTGAAAGGCGACAACGTCTTCGTGCTCATGCCAACGGGAGGAGGGAAAAGCCTCTGCTATCAGTTGCCAGCACTGCTGATGGACGGAATGGCGATTGTCATTTCGCCACTCATCGCACTGATGAAAAACCAAGTTGATGTCGTCAACGGACTGTGCGAAGAAAGCGGGGTGGCGCACTACCTCAACTCATCGCTCAACAAAACGGCTATCGACCAGGTGAAAAGGGATGTCAGGTCCGGAATGACAAAACTGCTTTATGTCGCGCCAGAATCACTGACAAAGGACGAATACGTCGATTTCCTGAAATCTCCCGACGTGAAAATATCGTTCTACGCCGTTGATGAAGCTCACTGCATATCTGAATGGGGACACGACTTCAGACCGGAATACCGCCGAATCAGACCTATCATAAACGAGATAGGCAACGCTCCCGTTATCGCTCTCACTGCCACTGCAACAGACAAAGTGAGGCTCGACATAAAGAAATCGCTCGGAATGACGGACGCCATAGAGTATAAAAGCTCGTTCAACAGACCGAACCTGTACTATGAGGTGAGACCGAAAACGAACGAAATAGACAAGCAGATAATAAAATTCATAAAGGCGAACCACGGGAAAAGCGGCATCATCTACTGCCTCTCAAGAAAGAAAGTGGAGGAACTCGCGGCAATCCTGCAGGCCAACGACATCAAAGCGGCGGCATATCACGCCGGACTTGACACTCCGACACGCTCTGACACACAGGACAAATTCCTCATGGAAGATGTAGATGTCATTGTGGCGACTATTGCCTTCGGAATGGGAATAGACAAACCGGACGTGAGGTTCGTCATACACTACGACATTCCTAAGTCGCTCGAAGGATACTACCAGGAAACCGGAAGGGCGGGAAGAGACGGAGGAGAAGGCAAATGTATCGCCTTCTATACATACAGAGACCTGCAGAAACTGGAGAAGTTCATGGAGGGGAAACCCGTCGCTGAACAGGACATAGGAAGACAACTGCTGCAGGAAACGGCGGCATACGCTGAATCATCGGTATGCAGGAGAAAACTGCTGCTGCACTATTTCGGAGAGACGTACGACAAGGACAACTGCCAGAACTGCGACAATTGCCTCCACCCGAAAGAGCATATAGAGGCAAGCGCGGCACTCGTCGTCGTGCTGAAAGCCATACTCGCCGTGAAAGAGAACTTCAGGACACCGTATGTCATTGACTTCATCAAAGGCAGGGGAACAGACGACATCGTCTCGCACAACCATGACAAACTCGAAGAATTCGGAGCAGGGGAAGACATGGACGAGAAACTGTGGAACCCCGTCATAAGACATGCCATGCTCGCCGGATTCGTGAAGAAAGATGTCGAAAGCTACGGACTGCTGAAAGTGACGGCAGCAGGGAAACGCTACCTGAAAGACCCGACAACGTTCATGGTGGTCAAAGACGCTGACTTCAACCAGATGGGAGACGAAAACATAGAAGGCGGAACGGCTGCACTCGACCCCACGCTGCAGAAAATGCTCATAGACGAAAGACTGAAAGTGGCGAAGAGACACCATGTGCCGCCGTACGTCGTTTTCCAGGACGTATCAATCGAACAGATGGCGACGGTGTTCCCCGTCACTATAGAAGAACTGCAGCAGATTCAGGGGGTCGGCGCAGGAAAGGCAAGGAAATTCGGAAAGACGTTCTGCGAAATCATCAAAGCATACTGCGAAGAGAACAACATCGAACGCCTCGAAGCACTCAGAGTGAGAACCGTGCCGAAAAAGTCGATATGGAAGGTGAAGATAATACAGAGCATCGACAAACGAATACCGCTCGACGACCTCGCCATCGAACTGAAAATGGACTTCAACGATTTCCTCACAGAGATAGAGACAATCGTATATAGCGGCATAAAACTCAATATCGACTATTTCATCGAAGACATTCTCGACGAGGAGAACGTAGAAGACATTTACGACTATTTCATGCACAGCGACACAGACAGCATCGATGCTGCAATGCAGGAATTCGACGGCGACTTCAGCGAAGAAGAACTTCGCCTCGTCAGACTGAAATTCATATCCGAGATGGCTAACTGATGAACTTCAAGCAGAAACCCATACTACCTATTATAAAATGGCTTTGGGCAGTGGCGGCAGGCAACAGACTGCAGACACTGCTCAATGCCGTTATCGGCATCGCGTCGGTGGTGATGTCACTCGTTTCGGTATATGTCGTCAGAAATGCCATAGACATTGCATCGCACGCCTTAGAGGGTGACATTTACACTGCTATAGCTTGGATGGGAGCCGTCATCATCATTGACTTCGCCCTCAGCATCTCGGGCATCTATGTCAGGAATATTCTCGGTGTGAAGGCGCAGAACAGAATGCAGCAGAAGATGCTCGAACGCGTGCTGAG
>CALZMB010000195.1 GCA_945788485.1 uncultured bacterium
CGACAGACAAGAAGCAGGTGGGCATAGAGATACACTCAGGCAAGAACCGCATCGTCCGCCGCATCTTCGAGAGCCTCGGCTATCGTGTCGTGAAGCTCGACCGCGTGCAGTTCGCCGGTCTCACAAAGAAGAATCTCCGTCGTGGCGACTGGCGTTTCCTCACTGAGAAAGAGGTTGACATGCTCCGCATGGGCGCATTCGAATAATCATCCCGCGCAACTAAAGAGAGTGCAGAGGCAGGTGCCGGCATCCCAGCCGTCACCTGCCGTACATTTCATGCTTTATCTCTCTCCTTTCCAAATAACACACATACATACAACAAAAACACTCACAGCATCATGAAACGTACAAGAATATCCGACCTTCTGCAGAGCACCGCCTTCGGCAGCGAGGTGTGCGTGAAAGGCTGGGTCCGCACCCACCGTTCAAGCAAAGCCGTCGATTTCGTTGCTCTCAACGATGGTTCCACCATCAAGAACATACAGCTTGTCTGCGATACAGACAAGTTTGATGCCGACCTCCTGAAGCAGATCACCACCGGGGCCTGCCTCTGTGCCGTCGGCACACTCGTAGAGAGCCAGGGCAAGGGCCAGACCGTAGAGATACAGTGCCGTTCGATTGAGATTTACGGTCTCTGCGGCAGCGACTATCCTATGCAGAAGAAAGGCCAGACCTTTGAGTATATGCGCCAGTTCGCGCATCTCCGTCTGCGCACCAACACATTCGGAGCCGTCATGCGCATCCGTCACAACATGGCGATGGCAATCCACACCTTCTTCCACAACAAGGGCTACTACTATTTCCACACCCCGCTCATCACAGCCTCCGACTGTGAAGGAGCCGGACAGATGTTCCAGGTCACTACGATGAACCTGTATGACCTGAAGAAAGACGAAGATGGCAAGATAGTCTATGACAGCGACTTCTTCGGCAAGCAGACCTCTCTCACCGTCTCCGGACAGCTTGAGGGCGAGCTGGGCGCGACAGCCCTTGGCGGCATCTACACTTTCGGCCCGACTTTCCGTGCCGAAAACTCCAACACCCCACGCCATCTTGCCGAGTTCTGGATGATAGAGCCCGAGGTGGCTTTCATGGACCTCGACGAGCTGATGGACCTTGAAGAAGAGTTCATCAAATACTGTGTGCAGTGGGCGCTCGACCACTGTCAGGACGACCTCGCCTTCCTCAACCAGATGATAGACAAAGGCCTGCTTCAGCGTCTCAACAGCGTTGTCAGCACCGATTTCGTCCGTCTTCCTTACACCGAAGGCATCGAGATTCTGCAAGAGGCAATCCGAAACGGCAAGAAATTCGAGTTCCCGTGCAACTGGGGCGACGACCTCGCATCCGAGCATGAGCGCTACCTTGTAGAAGAACACTTCAAGAAGCCGGTCATCATGACCCACTATCCGAAAGAGATCAAAGCCTTCTACATGAAGATAGACGCAGAGAAACCCGTCTGCATGGGCAAGGAGATGGAAGAGACCGTGCAGGGCACCGATGTCCTCTTCCCTCAGATAGGCGAGATCATCGGCGGCTCGGTCCGCGAAGAGAGCTACGAGAAACTCCTCGGCGAGATAGAGCGTCGCAACATCCCGATGAAGGATATGGAGTGGTATCTCGACACGCGCAAGTACGGCTCATGCCCACATGCCGGCTTCGGACTGGGTTTCGAACGTCTCATCCTGTTCGTCACAGGCATGCAGAACATCCGCGATGTCATCCCGTTCCCGCGCACTCCGAACAACGCAGAGTTCTGATTTGCCCCCATCCATGCACATTCTCCCGTCCGCGGGAACACAAACCCAATGTGTCGGCATAACATCATCAGCCAGACATAGAATATCCCATGACAAGAGGCTGTTGTCTTCACCATTGGACGACAGCCTCTTTTTCTATATATCCCCCACAATCCATGCACACTCCATACATCCGGCTCAGCCATCTTCTTCCAGCCATTTTCCTCTTGTCCGTCTCCCTCTTCATGTCATGCAGAGAAGAGAGAGAAGCGGAGCAACTGCTTCTCACGGCAGACAGTTTGATAGAAGCCAAGCCCGATTCCGTCCTCGCCATGCTCACTTCCCGCGACAGCTTGTTCGCCAATGCAAGCAAGTGCAATCGTATGAGATACGAGATTTTGAAAGCCGACGCCAACAATAAGTGTTTCAATTTCATCGCCACCGACAGCGCGTTCCGTGAAGTCGTGGATTACTACGACCGTCATGGCTCGCCGAACGAGAAGACAAAAGCCTACTATCTTATGGGATGCATCTTCCGTGACAAACATGACATACCGTCAGCATTGGAACATTTCTACAAGGCATTGGATAAGGCAGACACTCTGTCCAACGATTGTGACAATCTATTGTTGATGAGAATTTGGGGACAGATAGCTGAGGCCTACGACGACCAATATATGTTTAGCGAAACCCTTACAGCATTTCAAGAATATTCCAAATATGCGCTGAAAGCAGGAGATGTCTTCAGCTATATCAGGGGCATTGAATTTAGTAACAGTGCATATTATGAGCTTAAAGACACTGCAATGGTTATGAAGCTGACTAAAGATCTAAAACGGATGTACCTCAAAGCAGGTTACCCGGAGTTTGCTTACAGTTGTCAGATTCTCGCTGCCTACATCTACATAGCCAGAGGCAACCGTATTAAGGCCGAAAAGCTTGTCAAAGAAATAGTCGAAAAGGGCGGCATCACTGACCGCAATGGAGAATTCATCCGCCACAGAGAGAGAAACTACCATCTTCTCGGGCAATACTACATGTTGAAAAACCAATATGATTCTGCTGAGTGTAATTTCAAGAAACTAATTAAATACGGATATTATGCAGATGCCTACAATGGTCTGCTTTCTTTGTATGCAAAAGAAGGCAAGACAGATTCTGTATATAAATATGCCCCACTGTCACACCGGGCATTCACAGATCTCCAGACATATATAAACGGTGCGGCAGCATTGCGTTTGAAAAATTCCTATAACTACTCTGCCTATAAATCCGATGCAATAGCAAAAGCCAATGAGGCAGCAAGGAATTGGCGGATGTTCTGCATCTCAGCGTTCATTGGAATTGGCCTTTTGACACTGATTTTTTTTGTATATTATTACTATCAGAAACAAAGGAGATTGCAGACGGCGAAACAGAATGCCATGAGACGGGCATATCTTTCAGCTGAAGAAAGACTGCATGAAGCGGAAAAGAAAATCTCTGTGCTGCAAGACATCATGGACGAGAAGAAGAATATCATGGACGAGATGGAACTTCTGAAACAAGAGGTCGAACAGCACAAGCAAGTGATGAAAGTCATTCAGAACGGCAACAACGACGAATTGCTTAACGACTGCATCATTGTCAAACAATTCAGAAACCATATCACCAATGCCAGCAAGCTGCCGAATCCGACAGAGCAGGACTGGCTTTCGCTTGAAAAAGCCGTGTCGAAGTGCGCGCCAATTTTTTATGCTGCGCTTGTGAGAGACAATTGTCTCACGCAGAAAGAGCTTCGCGTGTGTTTCCTTGTTCGCTTGAGTTTTCCAACCAAGTCTATCGCCACGCTCATGAACTGCTCAATACAAAGCGTGACCAATGCGAAAGCCTCGGCAAACGAAAAGTTATTCGGACACAACGATGCCCGCTCACTGAACAAACAACTTCTCTCAATATAGTCCTTTAAACACAATAATCACCTTGGTGTATTTTTGTGTATTCTTGTGTAAGTGTCATATAATCAACAATATATATGATACTTACACATTGTTTTTTACTGTTTTGGTGTATTTTGGTGTATTTTCTTTGTGTCTTATTTCAGCCATTTTACATAACTTTGCGGAAAAAATGAAAAAGATTCTGTTTATTCTTATCCTATTATCCGCAAAAGTTTTTGCGTACTCCTTTGTGCCAGATAGCAATGATGGTGTACAGCATGTGGTTTTGAGACCTAATGGTTCACACACAAACGGTAATGGAGGAAAATCCAACCGCTCTCCGGTTTATATCCCGGACGTGCTCTATGCAAACAACTCTCTCTATTTTGACGATAGCCAAATAGGATGTATGTTTGAAATCTATGACGGAAGCGAGAATGTCATTCTCATTGATTATGTGCCATCAAATGCCGTATATATGCTCCCTAATGATATAAATGGTGAGTTAACATTAGTTCTCTATATAGGAAACTATGCTTTCGAAGGAGTTATATACAAATAGAACTCCTTTCCATAGAGACAAGATAACATAGTAGAATATTTATTTGGCCAACTAAAATATCCAGACCACACTGGCAAAAGGCGCGGAAGCTGAAAAGCGTTATGAGTAGGCGAGCTCTTAAAAACTACAGTACATCTAAAGATTCAAACACTTTTTTTGTAGCATACAGAAGAAGAGTATGCATTTCAAATAATTCATTAACAACCAATACTATCCTAAAATCCGCAACTATCATCCAATACACGATTAAGGGTAGATTTATGAGT
>CALZMB010000196.1 GCA_945788485.1 uncultured bacterium
CAGCCTTCCAGGCTGGTCAACTCGTCAACAATAGAGAAACTAAAAAAAACAATCCATGCTACTCTCCACAACATACTTCGGCCCCATACAGTGGTACACAAAGCTGTGCCGGTGTATGGGGCAGACTGTATATATCGAGGCATGTGAGACCTTTCAGAAGCAGAGCTACCGCAACCGCTGCATCATCGCCTCGCCGACGGGCAGCCAGGCTCTCACCATTCCCGTCACACACCATGGCGGCAGCAGGCTGACAAAAGACACTCTCATCTCCGACCATGGCAACTGGCGACACCTGCACTGGCAGGCTCTCGCCACCGCCTACGGCGAATCGGCGTTCTACGAATACTATATCGACGACCTGCACCCTTTCTTCTTCGACGACGGCAGGGATGCTCCGTTCAACATGAGGTATCTCCTCGACTACAACAATGCAGCCGCCGAACTGCTGTGCCGCCTCCTCGACATCGATGTGCGCCTCGCCCTGACAGAGGAGTTCACTCCTCCGCGCGACACAGACAGCGACCTGCGCTATGCCATACGCCCGAAACAGCCGCCCACGGATGACAGTTTCACGCCCGCGCCCTACTATCAGGTGTATGCCCGGAAGCACGGTTTCCAACCCAACCTCTCCATTCTCGACCTCCTCTTCAACGAAGGGCCGCAAGCCATCATCACACTGATGAAAGCGGCAGGGATGCCTTTGACGACACAGGACAGAGACACTGACGACACAGGACAAAACAACTGACTACACAGGGCAAAACAACTGACTACGCGAGGCAGAGCATATCGTGACCTCATGATAGCTATAAGAGGCCATGCGGCTACGGCCGGACCGGTGTCACAAAGCAAAAAAAAGACTTTCGGCAGCAAGCGGACGGGTGTTCGCTTGCTGCCGAAAGTGCGTTTTGGACATCATACAATGACGTGTTTCTTATGGTAGTTCTCGCGGAACTCTGTCGGCGTGAGGCCTTTCTTCCGCTTGAAGATGCGGTTGAAGTTAGAGATGTTGTTGAAGCCGCAGCGATAGCAGATCTCCACAACAGCCATCGTGCTGTCAGCAAGCATGCGCGCGGCATGTCCGAGACGCACATCGATGATGTATTCGGAGATGCTCTTCGCCGTTCGCAGCTTGAAGAATCGGCTGAAGGCGGTGGGCGTCATGTTCGCGAGGTCGGCAAGCACCTGCAGGCGTATGTCGTCCTTGAAATTGGCGTCGATATAGTCCTTCACCTTCTGCACGCGGCGGCTGTCGGTCGTCATCGTAGTGTGGGCGAAGGCGGAGGTGGAGAGCAGGCGGTAGTCGGACGTGAGCGAGAGCTCGTACATCAGCTCGATGAATTTCATCACGCTATAGAAGCCCGGCTCCATGTTCACCAGTTCGTTCAGCCGGTCGTAGTTGTGCATGATGGCCTTCATGCCGAACGCCACGCCGACATCGGCGCGCTGGATGAGGTCGTGCAGAGGTTTGATGTGCGTCTTTGAAAGGAAAGTGTCGGAGAAAAGGTCGCGCGAGAAATGTATCGTAACCTCACGGATGTCGTTCGACTGACATTCGTACTGCTCCCACGTATGTTCCAGGCCGCCGCCCATGAGCACGAGGTCGTAGCAGTCGATGACCTCGATGCTGTCGCCGATGATGCGGCGGTTGCCGCTGCAGTTCTCCACGAAATTCAGTTCCATCTCTCCGTGGCGGTGAAGAGGATAGGTGTGCTGTTTCTTATGACGCTCCACGAGGTGGTAGCAGTCTTTGTCCGTCAGACGGGTGATTTCAGATATTACTTCGCTCATATACTTTTTCCTCCTGCTGTTGTTGTTTCATTTGTGCTTTTTATAGACACTGTCATTGTGCGGCAGCCTTCCGCGTCGATTCGCAATGTTATGTCGCCGGGCTTGTCTGTAGTCTGCACGAGCACCTGTGCGCATCCGTTGAATGTCTCTACGCTGAAATTCCGCGCCGCACTCTCTGCCGGCCGTTCCGCCGCCTGCATTGCCGGGTTGCCGTTCCCGACACCGAGTATGGTGGCGTTGCCCTCAACAGAGAGCTTCAGCGGCACATTGGCATTGGGCACCATCGTGCCGCGCTTGTCGCGCAGCGTGATATCTACCACCGCCACATCCGCCCCGTCGGCATCGAGCAGTGTCCGGTCGGCGACGGCGCAAATCTTTGCCGGCGCGCCGGCAGTAGGCACTACGGTCTGCTTCACGCGCTTCCCCGCCTTGTATCCGACAGCCTTCAGCGTGCCGGGACGATAGACGGCGGTCCATTCGAGGTGTCCGTAGCGCGGCATCGTCTTGCGTCCTAACGACTTCCCGTTGCAGAACAGCTCCACCTCGTCGCAGTTGCTGTACGCCCAGACGCTTATCTCCTCGCCTTCGTGCCCTGCCAGATTCCAGTGTGGCAGTATATGCAGCACGGTGTCGTCCGTCCACCATGCCCGCAGATATTCCGCTTCGTCTTTGGCGAAACCGCAGTAGTCGAGAATGCCGAACTGTGAGCCTGTTGCAGGGAATTTCATCGGGTTTGGCTCTCCGCGATAGTCGAAGCCAGTCCAGAAGAAGCATCCTGCCGCCCACGGTCGCTCGGCGTAGAACCGCCATCCTCGCTCAATCTGGTTGAAGGTGCTGTCTCGCTGGTCAATCACGCGGTTCAGCGCAGGCATCCATCTGCCTTCTGGGTCGGGGAAATACACTCCGCGGGTGCCGCAGCCTGTTGTCTCCTCCGAGCCGTAGCATCGGCGTTCGGGATATTTCCGGCGGTGTTCCTCGACAGGATTCTGCATGATATAGTTGTAGCCCGCCACATCGACAGGCACCTCGACGGTCGGTCCGCCGCTCGTGGCGAAGGTCATGGGGCGCGACGGGTCGTAGAGATGGCAGTAGTCGCGCATCGTGGCAGCGATTCTTTCTCCTTTCTCGTCCCATTCTATTCCCCACTCTTCGTTTCCCGCGCTCCACAGGATGACGGACGGATGGTTGCGGTCGCGCTCTATCATGCGGCGCAGCGCGTCTGTCTCATTAGCGTTGACGCCGGCGAGACGCGTCTCGTCGATGACGAGCATTCCGAGCGAATCGCACACGTCGAGCATCGCGGGCGACATCGGGTTGTGCGACGAGCGGTAGGCGTTGCAGCCTAAGCTCTTCAGCCGCAGTATGCGGTACGCCTGCAGCGCGTCGGGTATTGCAGCCCCAACTCCGGCATGGTCCTGGTGCATATTCACGCCTTTTATCTTCAGCGGCTTGCCGTTGAGGATGAGTCCGCGGTCTTTGTCGAAAACAACTTCACGTATTCCGAATTTCTCTCTTTTCTCGTCAACCGTCTTGCCGTCTCTCACCACCTGCGCCACCATAGTATATAAATAAGGTGTTTCAGGGCTCCAGAGCTTCGGCTTGTCCACGACGAAATTGAATCCTACGGTCTTGTGCTTCTTCTGCATGGGCGCAAGTCTTATCTTCTGCGTGCTGGCAGCTGAGTTGTCGTGCATGTTCGACGCTACGGTGTCGCCCTCGGCATTGAGTATGGCATAGCGCATCATAAACTTCGCCGCATCGTGCGAGGCGTTCCACACGTCAGGCTTCACCGTCACTATGGCGCGGTCGTATCGCCTCTCGCCCTGTCCGCGGAAACTTGCCGTGACGGTAAGTCCGTCCTGCGCGATATGCAGCTTGTCTGTCTTCGTCAGCCAGACGTGGCGGTAGATGCCTCCGCCCTCGTAGAACCACCCTTCTTCAAGCGTCGCGTCGGCACGCACGCACACGATGTTCTCGCCTCCGAAGTTGAGATAGTCGGTGATGTCGTAGCTCTTCGATAGGTAGCCGCTCGGCTCGCCTCCGCAGTAGAAGCCGTTCACCCACACTCGGCTGTCGCGGAAGATGCCCTCAAAGAGCAGCTCAAAATGCTTGCCGCGGTCGATGCTGTCGATGTGGAACGCGCGTCTGTACCACCCGACGGATGTCTCGGGATATTTCCACCCGACGGTCTTGTAGCCGTGCGAATGGCTCGCCTCGGCGGCGTAGGGCAGGTCAACCACGAAATCGTGGGGCACATCGACACGCTTCCAGCCGCTGTCGTCGAACTTCATGCTGTACGGGCCGGCGTTATGTATAGAGTTCGCCTTGGTCAGATAATTGAAATACTCTGTGCCGCAGCCGAAGTCTTTCGCCGGGTCGGCGGCATTGCCGAAGGCGAATTTCCAGCCACGGTCGAGGCTCACCGTCTCGCGTTGGGCACTTGCCGGAACAACGGTGATGAGAAAGATGAGGATGTAAAGGTTCCTTAGCATCGAATTAAAGTCAGTTATAGATAATTTGTAATAGTCAGGTCTGAAGTGATATATACGTCTCGCCACATTATTATATATATACTGCATTTAGCAACATATAGGCGACGGCATGGAATAGATTATCAGGCAGACGGATTTTTCTCCATCAGCTGCAAAGTTACAACAGATTGATGAAACCT
>CALZMB010000197.1 GCA_945788485.1 uncultured bacterium
TATCATTTCACCATCACCTTACGGTTTCCGATGATATAGATGCCTGCTGGCAAGGTTTTGAGGTTGTCGGTTGTGGCATTACGCTTCACACGCACACCGCTAATGGTGTGGATGTCAGCGACGCGGTTGTCTGTCGCTAACTGTTCAATTCCTGTATCTTTCTTCAACTGGATATCGGGCGAGATAGCCAAGTCGCAAGAATATTGGTCGTCAACAAAGAAAACGGAACCTGTTGACCATGCCTGTCCGTCAACAGTGGCAGTCCATCCCTCAGCGAGCTTGTGCGTGTGGCCACTCGCGCCATCCACTCTCACCTGTGCCCGCACACTATATATCCCGGGGGTGTAAGTTGGTTCAGAGTATATTCTCCATACGTCTGCGTCATCTTTCTTATATACTAAAATCTGTGTTTTTTCGAAATACGCTACAGAGCCTTCGCTTGCCGTGATGGTCGGTGCTATGAATGTTTTGCCTTCGACCATGACTTCTGCAATATTTGATGTGCCCGTAATGGATGTCACATCTTCTCGGTTGGCAGGGTTGATGTATGTATATCCTACAGGGATGCTGATTTCCTTCCATTCTGATTTGCTGTCCGTCACTCTGACAACAAGATCTGCATTCTTTCCGTCAACATCGGGCATACCGCTGACAGTGCCGTCTGTCGTGACGCTGATCCAGTCCGGGCCCGATGTCTTGCTGAAAGTGTAAGGCTTCTCACCGCCTATCACGCCATCAACTACAGAAAATGATGCTATGGCTCTACCCACATAGTTCTCATAGATTTTATATTTGTCGTTGTAGTTGAAGATCAAAGACACTTCTCCCTTTCCAATTACGATATCCGGCGAAATTGCAAAGTCATAAGAATAGGTGTCGTAAACTGTAAAATATTGGGTGTTTGTCGTCCATGCTTGTCCATCGACAGTGGCAGTCCATCCCTTTGCGAGTACGTGTGTACTGCCGTATATACCATCAACTCTCGCCTGTACGCGTACTCTATATGTACCCGCTGTATATGTTGCCTCGTTGAAAATCTCCCATTCGTCTGCGTCATTTTTCTTATCTATTATGACCATGTTGTTAGCGTAATTTGCGATACAGCCTTCGCTTGTCGTGAAGGTAGGAAGTGGTTGGGATGGGTTGCCGTAAACCATGACATCCGCAATGTTCGATGTGCCTGTGATGGAGGTCACCTTTATGCGTGTGTCTGTCTGTCCCGCCGCGCTGAGACAGAAAGAGAGGATGCTCATGACGAGAAAATAAAACCGTCTTTTCATTTTGTATTTGTTTTGAATTAGTTTATTGCGCTTCTCATAAAACCCTGTGTCAGTTACGAATAACAAAAGATGTGCCTCTTATATCAAAGGGTTTATACTGTTTTTGTCTTTCGTTGACAAGTGCTCAAGTGACGAGTTTTGATCTGAAAGCAGATAAAGCCTGTCAACCTACCTATATTCCTAACGCTCTCGCCACGTTTTTTCCCACACTCCTGCATATCTCGCGCAGCCGTGTCGCAAGGGATGGAGAGGCTGCGGCATTAAGGCCCTGCTGTCTCTCGCGCCGCTCCAGCTCGCTATCGACAATATCACGAATGGTTTCGAGCAGCTGCAGACGCTGTTCGATAAGACTGATGCTTTTGCGTTCGTCGGTATGTGGAGCGGGTGATTGCATGTGGTGTGTGTGGCTATGGAGAAAAGGGTCTGTGCCATCCCCCGGAAGGCGTGTGGCGTCTTCCGGGGGAAGACCGGGATTATTCTTTCGGCTGTGCCTGCGTCCTTGCAGCTATCTGCTGCTTTATCAATGCCTTGCCTTTAGACGAGAAGGCGAAGATGACGAGGGCGGCGATGACAAGGAGCGTGATGCCGAGCACGGGGCGATAGACAATCCATGCGACGGCGATGACGAGCACCGACCATACGAAGCCTACGATGCCGCATATCATGCTGATGCCGAAGCCCATGATGTTTGCGAGGAACGGCACGACTTTCAGGAGTGTCTCAAGAATGCCGAAGACGCTTCTCAGACCCATGATGACGAGTACGAGACCGAGGATTCGCAGCCCCCAGGTGAGTGCGCTGTTGCTGTCTTTCTCAGCCTGGAACATCTCGTCGGCAGAATGTGTGCCGGTGCGGATGACAGAGAGTGTCTTACCGTTCTTCGCTACGTATTTGCCGAATGAGTTTCCGTTGACTTTCGCGATGAGCGATACCTTTCCGGGCTTCGCCTTCTTATATGTTATGCGTACGTCGCCAATCTCCGGCACGCCAGGGTTTGTTCCGACATATATGGAGTTTGTCTGCTGATGCACGAGTAGGGCGCGGTATGCTTCGCGCTTCTGCTGCTGCTCCGCCGCGGCGGTGTCGTTGACGGCAGGCGCGGCGGCAGCCGGTTCCACTGTCTCGGGACGGACGGGATTCCTACCGTTCAGGCGGACATAGGTTGTCGTAATGTCACGGTCGAGTGCGCGGAGCGTCTCGTCGGGTATGCTGACGCTGACATTCGTGCGGCATGGCAGGGCGGCTATCTGGTTCTCGCTCAGCTCGTAGGCTCCGAAGGCTACGGCGGTGGCGTTGAAACGCTGGTCCTCGACAGTCACCAACTGCTTGTTGGCGTTCTGGTACTGTGGGTCGTGGAACTCATCCGATTCAACAGGTTGGCTGACCCATTTGCGCTCGTAGGTGTAGGTGGTGACGGTCTCTTCGCCGCCGCCAAGCTTGTCTCGAGTAGTGGATTTGCTATTCTCCACCCACTGATAGTATTCCACGGTGCGTGTCATGCCGATGGCAAGGTCTTTAACGCCGAAGATGTCGTCGCACACGGTGTCTGTCGTCGTCGCTTCGCCCGTGGCGTGTACGAGACATCCGTCAAGGTCGGGATCAACATTCTTGATGTCTTCCATCTCGACATAGTTGCCTTGCGCCTCGTCGAGCATCTTTGCGGTCTTCACCGCACGTCCTTCGTTCCACCAGAGGAGGCAAGTGGCGCCGAGGAACATCACGAAGCCTGCGCCGATGCCGCCGAGAGAGTTCTTCAGACGGGTGCCGTAGCCCGTGGTAGTGGTTTCTGTGTAAGCCATTTGATTAAGTGTTAGTGGTTAAGTATTTCTTAAGTTGATAGTATTTGGGCTGGAGTCGCGCATACGGATCTTCCGTCAGGGCGGTGCTGCAGGAATAATCCGCAGACCGTCAGCTGACAGCATCCTGATTTTATCATTATGCTTTACTCATCACTTATAGTTCACCTTTTGCTTCCCGGGCGACTTCTGACGCATGTCATAGCTGCCCCATGAGCCTGCCTGGTAGTTCTGCCACAGCATCTGGTGCGAGACGTAGTACTCTCCGTTCTCCTTGATTATCACGTCAACGTCCATCGTGCGATGGTCAGTGCGGTTGAAGTTGTGCGGGTCAGTATATACGTGCCAGTCGCTCTCTACCACTATGGCCTTTACGAACGTTGCACCGAACTTTGCCTTGGCTTTCTGCGTGGCCTGTGTCTGTATGGCGGCAGAGACAGTGGCGGCCTTAGGCATCTCGGCAGTTCCGGCATATTCATTCTCTATAACGTCTATCCAGTCATAATAATACGCATTATGTAAGGACTTATACTCATCTTCGAGGTCCATATAGTCTTCATCTTTGCTGTAGATGGAGTGGAAGCGGTCATTCTCCAACCAACTATATTTCATCATGTAATATTCTTTAAATATCAGATTGAAAGCTTCGGGGATGCGACCTTCCTTCATGGCCTGCTTACCCTCTGCCATAGTCTCCTTCATAGCGGCCTTGATAACCTCGTATGGAGTATTCTCGTAAATAATCTCCTTGGCATCATACCCTAAGTTCTTCCATCTTTCAACACGTGCTTTCTCCGTTTCTAACAGACTGAGTGTCGTGCCGTCTTTCAATGTAATCTTGCGCATTTCGTCTGATTGCGGGTACTCAAGGCTCCATCCCAATCTACCTTGTACCATAGGCAGGGTTCTTACATGAGGACTCATGCTAAGATTCTCGTAGGTTATACGTGCACGGATATAGCAGCGAAAGCCCAATACATCCTTTGGGTGCATCATGGCATACGAGTAATAGGCTACTAACGGATATTCTGTACAGTGTACTTGCTTCAAGCCCTTTGCAGGCGATTGATAGTCAAGGAACTCGAACAGCCAGTAATACTCTGTTGGGGTTTTTACACGTCGGTTATTAAGGCCACAGAATTGGTCATAATACTGCTTTACCCTTGGGTCGTTGATGTCGTAGAAAGGAGTGTTCACAGGGTCGTCCACAGGCTGATAGATAAACATTTCCGGGTTCAGGTCCTTCAACTTCTTGGGCATGGAGGTGCTGGGTTCACTTGACGACTCGCTACTCGTTGTGGACTCATCGCTATCGCCTGTAGTGACTTCGATGTTAAGGGCTTTCTTGGCTTTCTTCAGCAGTCCGCCAAACTGTGCGTTG
>CALZMB010000198.1 GCA_945788485.1 uncultured bacterium
TGTCTTTATCTTGCTTACGAGGAAGGGCACGAGGGTGCCGGGGTTCTGTATGCGTGCCTTTGTCTCCTGGTAGAGGTAGGTCTTGTTTGCCGAGCCGCCGCCTTTCACGACGCAGAGGAAGCGGTATTCCATGCCGTGTGTCGCCTCGATGTCTATCTGTGCGGGCAGGTTGCAGCGGGTGTTCACCTCGTCATACATGTTCAGCGGCGCATTCTGCGAGTATCTCAGGTTGTCTGTGGTGTAGGTGTTATACACGCCTTTTGCGAGAGGTTCTTCGTCCTCGAAGCCGGTCCACACCTGCTGTCCCTTCTCTGCGTGTATGATGGCCGTGCCGGTGTCCTGGCAGAAGGGCAGCTGTCCCTTGCATGCCACCTCGGCGTTGCGCAGCATGGTGAGGGCGACATACTTGTCGTTGTCTGACGATGCGGGGTCGTTGAGGATGCTTGCCACCTTCTCGTTGTGCTCGCGGCGGAGCATGAAGTTCACGTCGTGGAATGCCTGTGTGGCGAGAAGCTCGAGGGCTTCTTTCGACACCTTGAGTATCGGAGTGCCTTCAAACTCGCTCACGGAGATGCCGTCCGTCGAGAGGAGACGGTATTCGGTCTTGTCTTCACCAAGCTGGAACATTGGTGCATACTTGAATTCTGGATTTGCCATGATGATTTGTATTTATACCTATTTATATATATGTGTCTCGCGTGTCTTCGGCTTGCCCGCCTGTCAACCCGCCGGCTATGCCGGCCGTGCCAGCCGTGTCAGTCCTGCAGTTTCGTCAGGAAGGCGTCGAGTTCGTCCCTGCTGACGTCGCCCATGTCATATTCGCGCATTGCGTCGTGGCGTATGGCGTCGGTCCATTTCCGGCGTGCCGGCGTCAGTTTCTCTATCAGCTGCAGCCTGTCGTCTTCCGTCATGGTGTCGATGCCGTACATCCGCTGTATGGTGTTGTATGCCCATGCCCATTTGTATTTTCCGTAGGCGTTGTGCATCTCTTTCATTGTCTCCGCCACGTCGTTGATGTCTGTCAGCACCTCGTTGCGTATGTCCGCCCTCAGCTGCGCCACTTCGCTCTCCGGCGCCACCATGCCCAGCATGTCTGTCCATTCTCCCACGCCTGCCGTCGTTGCGGGCAGCGATGCGTCGTGCTCTTCGAGAGCGCCGAGCAGCGCCATCTCCACCGCCATCTCATATAGGCCGATGCCTGTGGCTATTGCCGTGCGCCGCATCGTGACGCCGTTGTATTCTGCCGTCTCTTCGCCCGCTGCCGTCTCGCTCTCTATGCGCCGCAGCGTCTTCAGCGCTTCGAGACACTGTCCTGCGACAAACGGGTTCAGCCAGTCGTATTGTATCAGCGAGAGCCTGCCGTTGCGCGGCCGGCGGTCGCGCTTCTGCCATTTCCCTATGTCGCGGTATGTGCCTACGGTCGTCAGGTTGCGTCCCGGCACCGCCATTGTCCTCTGTCCCTCGGCTATGAGATAGGCGAAGGGCAGGTCTGGCGTCGAGGGGTGGGTCTGCACCTTGCCCATCACCATCGTGAATGCGCCTGTCGTCGCGGGCCACAGTATGTGTGCGCCGCTTGCCGTCTTGCTGCCCCGTGCCAGTGTGCCCCAGTGTATGGGCCCCATCTTGTAGGCGTGGTTGGAGAAGTTGGTGTTCGAGCCGGCGTTGTAGAACGAGTATTCGCCGCCGATGAGCAGCGTAGATTTGTGGTGCGAGACGCTGAACGGCCCGCACAGGGCGGCACACGCCTCGCCGTTGTCCATGTGCGAGTTGGCGAAGAAGACGCTGTTCTCTGACGTGAAGCCGCGCCCCACATGACACGCCTCGCCCACGAAAGTGTTGTACAGCTTCGCGTTGTCCGTCACCGACGCTCCTGCCTGTATGATGCAGCTGTCGCATATCACGCCGTCAGATATGAGAATGCTCGCCTCCGGCGTGCTCTTCAGCGTCGATTCCACCAGCCGCGCCGCGCCCGCTATCTCGCAGTCGTCGCCTATGACGACGTTCGTCAGCTCGCGTGTGTTGCTGATGCTGACATTGTTGCCTATGGTGGTGCAGGTGGCTTTCGTGGAGTTCACCTCGCGCAGCGTCATCTCCTTCAGGTTCTCCCACACCGCAGTGTCCGCGCCGCGGCTCCCCGCCATGAGGGCTGCCATCTGCGAGGTCAGCCCGCTGTAGAGCACGATGTTCCCGTCGCCCGCCTCGTTCAGCACGCTGACTATGGTGCCTTCGCCGTAGGTGGCGTCGTCGGTGGTGCGGATGATGCCCACGTCCGAGATGTGGCAGCCCGCACCTATGCGCACGCTGCCGTCGAAACATGTGTTGCGGATGTCCTCCGCAGAGAAACCCTCTGACACTTCTATCGAAGCCCAGTCGGTCGAGCGGCAGCCCTGTCTCAGCAGCTGCACTATCTCTTTGTCGTTAAGGTTGCGGTATGTCATACGTCGCTGTAGTCGTTGTAGAGGAAGTCGTTGTACGGGTATTTCTGCACGTGCAGCTCTCTGACACGGCGGTATATCGTCTCGCGGAACTCCTCGATGTTCTCCTTTGTCCGCGCGGAGATGAAGAGGCAGTTGTCCTGCAGCTTCGCCATCCACGTCTTCTTCAGGTCGGCGAGGGGTATCTCGCCGCGCTTCAGAGGCGAGAGGTCGTCAGCCTCGTGCTCCGTCCAGGTGTAGGCGTCGATTTTGTTGAAGACTATCATCGACGGCTTCTCGCCGCAGCCCAGGTCGCCCAGCGTCTTCTCCACCACCTTTATCTGCTCCTCGAAGTCGGGATGCGAGATGTCCACGACGTGCAGCAGAAGGTCGGCCTCGCGTGTCTCGTCGAGTGTGGATTTGAACGAATCCACCAGGTCTGTAGGCAGCTTGCGGATGAAACCCACCGTGTCGGCAAGCAGGAAAGGCAGGTTGTCGATCACAACCTTCCTCACCGTGGTGTCGAGTGTGGCGAACAGCTTGTTCTCGGCAAACACCTCGCTCTTCGACAGGAGGTTCATGATGGTCGATTTCCCGACGTTCGTATATCCCACCAGTGCCACGCGAATCATCCGGCCGCGGTTCTTGCGCTGCGTCGTCTTCTGCTTGTCTATCTCCGCCAGACGCTCCTTCAGCAGCGACATGCGGTTGAGGATGATGCGGCGGTCCATCTCAAGCTGCGTCTCGCCCGGACCGCGCAGGCCCACCGAGCCTTTGCCGCCGCCCGAACCCGAACCGCCGCCCTGACGCTCAAGGTGGGTCCACAGACGCTGCAGGCGGGGCAGCATGTAGCGGTATTGCGCCAGCTCTACCTGCGTCTTCGCATTCGCCGTCTGCGCACGCATCGCGAAGATGTCGAGGATGAGGCTCGTACGGTCCAGTATCTTCACCTTCAGCTCCTGCTCGATGTTGCGTATCTGCTTCGCCGACAGCTCGTCGTCGAAAATCACCATGCCGATGGGCTGGTAGGGCACTCCCTCCGCCTCCGCCCCGTCAGCCTCCTGCGCCGTCCCGTCAGCCTCGTTGCTGAACACGGCGCCCTTGTGTTTCGGCGGAAAATACACCTCGCCGCGCTCCGCGCGCTCCTCGCAGTCTTCTATATAGGCGCGGATCTCCTCAAGCTTGCCTTTCCCGACGTATGTCACACTCGACGGGCCGTTCACTCTCTGAGTGAAACGCTTCACCGTCACCGCGCCAGCCGTGTCGGCAAGAAACTCCAGCTCGTCCAGATACTCGTTCGTCTTCGCCTCGTTCTGATGAGGCGTGATGAGGCCTACAAGCACCGCATATTCTGTCTTTGTCTCTGATATTACAAATTCTTTCATTCTGTTCCGGTTCGTTGTCTTTCTTGTCTTTGCGCACGAGAAACAACCCTCTCCGCCCCTGCGTGATAATCCTGTTTCCCGCTTGTTGACAAGCATGATAAGTCCGAAGCGGAAAACGGCGACCCCGCCCTCCGCTTTTTTCACTGCAAAGATAAGGCTTTTTATTCGTTTCACAAAATTTCTGATACAAAAAATCCATGCGTGTACATTATTTTATATATATTCCTTGCCGCCTCTCATATATATCCTCGCCGCCATAACAGAATCCTCTACACACCCCACACTATCCATCCATCCTGTCTTCCTCCTCCATTCGCATCCCTCACCCCTATGCTATAAAAGTATCATCCATCCCATACGCTTACACTGATTTATACCATCAGAAACCCCATGAAATCACAACAAAAACCTGCGAAAAGCACTCTCAGACCGCCATTTTTGCCATCTTCGCGCCGCGTTTTGCCTGTTTAGCCTCCTCGTTTAGACTGTTTAGCCCTCCCGTTTAGACTATTTAGCCTCCTCGTTTTGACTATCTTGCCCTCTCATTTTGACTATCTTGCCCTCTCATTTTGACTATTTAGCCCCCAAACCACCCT
>CALZMB010000199.1 GCA_945788485.1 uncultured bacterium
GGTCGTAACCGGGGGCGAAGCCCTCGGTAGGTATAGGCTAATCAGCTGTCTGGAAGACAGTACCTTGTGGAGTGCTCGTAGCGTGTATATGTGGCGAGGTACTGCCTTCCAGGCAGCCGTCCCGTCATTTAAGACCCGGGACTGTGTCCCGGGTTACGACCGCTTTGCTTAGTACAGCCTTCCAGGCTGTTATTCTTTGTTGACACAGGACTTTACTGCTTCTGCCATCTCTATCGCCATGAGAGCTTCGCCGGGCATGAGATAGTCGTTTTTCTTCGCCTTGAGTTCTTCGTAGAGGGCGTCAGCCTTTTCCTTGTCGTTGCGGCAGAGCAGGTTGAAGGCATACAGCGCTGCTGTCTTCATGGGCGAATAAGCCTTGTTGGCTTCGAGATAGCGCATCATCTGTTTTGTCATGATGGTGTCAACCACCGCCTTCCTGTTGGTTGTGAGCAGTTCGAGCATGATATGGTCGGCGTTCTTCTCCATTGCGAGCAGGGTCGGCAGTTTCTCTATGCTGTCTAACTCTTCGCAGATGGCGCGCGCCTCGTCGTATCTGCCTCGGTCTTCCAGCCATGTCATGTAGTTCATGCGGTTTGTGATGGTGAAATAGTCGTCCTTGCCTTCCGGCTTTACATCTTGAAACCATTCTTCTGGCATGTCTTTCAGGCGTTCGCCTCTTGACAGTCCTCCTGCCATCTGCATCATCCTGAAGAAGAAGCCCCTCGCTTTCTTGTCGCGCCAAAGCAGCATGATGTTTCTTCCGTCGTTGCTCAGTCCGTTCATCGACAAGGGTATTCCGTTCATTCCGCCTATCATTATCGCGGCGAAGGCTGTCATCATGCAGAACACCTCCGCCACCATCGGCAAGTCGAACATCCTCAGCGCGATGATGGCAAGGGCGGCAGAGAGGATGTTCATCATCACGCCTCCGGCGTTATACCAGAAGAATGGTATGTCTCCCGGCTCCCTGTCTTTGTCGAAGTCCATGAGACACTGTCCTCCTGTGCCGGCGATGTTGAATTTCTTGTATCTCAGTTTTCCGTCCGCTTCTCTGACGATGGCATATTTGAAGAGGCGTATGGAGAGGAAGCGGAAGCCGGTGGCGAGGCCGCCCAGCGCATGGCCCGTCTCGTGCAGCGCGAACTGCATCACCACCGCGACTATCAGCGACGCGAATGTGACGGCGATGCTCACGCACAGCTTCCCGATGCCGATGTCCTTTGTCTTCAGATTCTCTATGGCGTCGGGGCCGTCCATGAGCACGATGATGAGATATGCTATTCCTAAACCTATTACAGCTCCGCCAATCAGGCCGAGCAGAATTTTCAGTGTTGCTTTCATTGTCTTTTGTTCTTGTCTTAGTGTTCTTCAACCTGGTCGAAGAATATCGGGGCGGGGTGGGGGCTTCAGCCTTTTCGGCGCGGCTGTCGGCAGAGGGCTTTGGCGTATTGCTCCGCCTTCTGTTCCGGCTTCATGGGGTATGCCCTTGAGCTGCTTGGCATACGGAAGAGGCGTATGCTCCGCCCGTTGTGTTCCACCGTGACATGCTCGCCCACCTTCGGCTCTTCTGCTCCGAAGCGGCGGCAGAGGGTGGCGGTGGCAAGCTGCCCGGCTGTGATGATGGTGTCGCACAGCGGCAGGCGGCTGAGCATCGCCTCCACGTCGGTCTCTTCGATGATGTCGAGGTCTTTGTCTGAGGCGGTGTTCTTCGTGCGTACAACCTTTGTCGCGGTGTCGTACATCGCTATGCCTTCCGCGCGCAGGAACGCCTCAATCTTCTCCTGGTCGAAGCGTTTCTCGCCTTCGATGATGAAATGCGTCTTGTCGTTGAAGAAGATGATGCCCATGATGCGCCACATGTCGTTCTGGAAATTCGGGTAGTAGAACGGCATGCACCATCTGTGCCGTGCGGGCGGGAAAGTGCCCAGCATCAGTGTTCTCGCCCCTTCGGGCACGAAAGGTTCAAACGGGTGTGTCTCGATGTTCGGTGTCATGATGTCATTTCATGTTCATGAAGAAGTGTCGCTCCGCTTCCGGCAGCTTCTCTATTGCGTACCGCAGCATGGTGCGCGGCATCTGTGCGGCGCGTGGCGCGAGCCATCGCTTCAGCTGTTGCGTGTCTCTCTTGCCCGCTTCTCGCAGCAGCCATCCTGTCGCTTTCTGCAACAGGTCGTGCAGCGGACGCGGCTTGTCGAGCATAATCTGCGCTATGGCGTATGTGTCGGCTGTCTCTCCGCGGCGCACGAACTGCATGGTGCTGACGATGCCGATGCGCTGTTCCCATATCGTCTTGCCGTTGTCGGCGAGGCGGCAGAGCAGGCTGCGGTCTTTGTCCGTCAGCCATTCGCCCAAGAGTTTGTAGCAGCTGAGATCCACAAGGTCCCAGTTGTTGATGCAGTCTGTGTGCGCGAGATAGAAGTCAACGCATCGTTGCTGCGTCTCTATGTCTCTCTTCGAGTGGTTGAAAATCTCTACGAGTGTCAACAGCGCGGCGAGGCGCATCTCGTGATATTCGCTCGTGATGCAGCGTTCCAGCTCGTCGAAGCCGGTCTGCTGCCATAATGCTTTCACCGCCGCCCTTGTCTGCGGCACTTTTATTCCGAGGAACCTGTCGCCCTCGCCGTATTCTCCGGGTCTGCATTTGAAGAATCGTGCCAGCGCCGCCACCTGCCGCTCGTCGGCAAGTGACATTATTCTGGAGTATAGGGTCGTCTCATGATGCGTCATGGCTTTGTCGTCTCCGTTATCCATTTCGCTATCGTCTCTAACACTTCGGGCGCGATGGTTTCCTCTATCTGCTGGTATTCTCTGACATCGCCTGTCGTGCAATGCTGCAACAGGTGGTTGAGATTGTCAAACGCCATGATGCGCGGCTTGCAGCCGGTGAGTCCCTGCCGCAGCGCGTCGAGGTTCTGCTGGCAGTCCACCTGCGTGTCCTTCTTCCCGTTTATGGCAAGCACGGGGCATTTCACGTCTTTCAGCGAAGCCCTTATGTCCAACGTCACGAAGCATCTGAAAAACGGCGTCTCGCATTGTTTCACGGCTTTGTCGAACATCTGCCGCAGCTGCGGAGGCACTTTTTCGCTGCAACCCGTTTCCGCCGCCTTTCCTTCCGCGATGCAGCTGAATGTTTCTCCCAAGGCTTGGCAGTAGGCTTCCGCCATGTCGTCCGGCACGCCCGCCTTCTTCAGTCCGTCCCTGTTCTGCTTCAGCAGCGTCTCGCTTCCGGGCATCGCCATGCCTGCCATCGACACGGCGAAGTCTGTCTTCCCCTCTGCCGCCAGCATCAGGGCTATGGTGCCGCCTTCGCTGTGGCCCAGCACGCCGACGTTCTTGAATCTCCCGCGCATCAGTGCGAGTGCCGCCTCGGCATCTGTCTTGAAATCTACTGTCGTGTAGTTCTGGAACGCGACGCTCTTGTCGCCGTAGCCGCGGTCGTCGTATCTCAGCGTAGCGATGCCTTGCCGGGCCAGCGCGTCGGCTATCACGGCGAACGGCTTATGCATGAACAGCTCCTCGTCGCGGTTCTGCTGCCCGCTGCCCGTGACCATCACGACAACCGGCGTGTCTTTCGTCACGCCCTCTGGCAGTGTCAGTGTGCCGTTGAGGGTGAAGCCGTCGTTCCGGAACGACACCTCTTCTGTAGTGTAGGGGAACGGCGGCTTCGGCGTCTGCGGCCGCTTCACCTCCACCATGCCTTTCTTCAGTGTCAGCGGCAGCGACACCCCGCCTTGCTTGAAGGTGCCTTTTATGGCGTCGCCTTCAAGCCTTCCCTCGTACGATGCGCCTATCGCGCTTACCGTCACTTTTATCGTGCCGTCGGCATCTGCGGTCTTTTCTGCCTTGATGCCTTTCGCGCCCTGTGCGGGCGAATCCATCGTGCAGCCGTCTGCCGAGAAGTTGAACACTAACGGCAGTTTCATGCTGCCAAGGTCCAGCTCGCCTTTCCACGAGCCTTCCTGTGCGCTTGCCGTCAGACAGATGAGGGTGAGCGCTATTGTCGCAAGGATTTGTCTCATGCTTCTGTTATATATAATAAGGTGTAACTCAACTTTCGGAAGCAAAAAATTATGTTAACAATGACCAGCCTGGACTATGAAATTGATGAGCACCGCTGAATATAGACAATGACCAGCCTGGAAGGCTGTACTAAGCGCAGCGGTCGTAACCCGGGACATAGTCCCGGGACTCAAATGGCAGGGCAGCTGTCTGGAAGACAGTACCTTGCATAAGGTAAGTTAAGACGTGGAGCTGCACAAATAGCGAGGTACTGCCTTCCAGGCAGCCGTATTGTCATCCTTTACCGAGGACTTCGTCCCCGGTTACGACCGCTGCGCTTAGTACAGCCACTATTCGCTTTAATTTTGCAGAATGAAAGAAGAGTCTTAA
>CALZMB010000200.1 GCA_945788485.1 uncultured bacterium
CACAAAACGCTGATTTGCAAAAATAACGACCAATAAGATATCAAACTTGGGTTAACATAGTAGGTTACTTACGTAACTTGAGTAAGGTGTAGTTCTGCTGCACCTTTTTTTGTGCATAAGGTTTTCAATTTTCTGTTATCATTTGGATGTCGAGAATCTGCGAATAGTTACGAGTTGACAGTTATATCTATATCTGTTCAACGACACCAGAGACAAATGTTAGCAATGAACATCGTTGCCCCTGTTGCCGTGAAAGAGATTCTTCGTCGGGCATCAACCGCCATAAACGCTGAAAGTCCGTCACACCCATTGCCGGTGTGGCGGACTTTCAGCGTTTATGCCGGACGTGGCAGCCGAGGTGCGGCTTTCTGCCGGTATGTCATTTCACTACGAATTTCTTTCCGTTATAGATGTATATTCCGGGAGCTGCAGGACGTGTGCAGAGCTTCTGTCCCGAGAGCGAGAAGAATGCGTTGCCGGTCTGCTGCGGCGTTCCGGTTAGTGTGGTGATGCCGGTTCCTGTCGGCTGCCATACCTTCACGTTGTCCACGAAAGCGCGCTTCGCTGTGGTTGCGATGGTGAGCGTCGGGTTGGCAGGCACATTGTCGAAGGTCAGTGTGGCAGTCTCGAATGCGTCGCTCATCTTCGCGGAGTATTCTACGGTCTTTTTCTTGTTTCCGAGCGTGACGTCGAGCTCGCCTTCAACCGTTGTCCATCCCTTCACGTCGATGGAGACGCAGAGTGTGCCGCCTGCGAACGGTATCGCCGCGCTGGTGATGCTGCCGGTCTTGGAGCCTGTTCCCATCTTCACTGCGCCGCCAGCCTGGTATGCCGCTGTCACAGACGGGAAGTGGTCGCAGCCGTTCCATACGCTGCCGCTGCCGCTGTTGGAGGTGTTGTTGCCATCTGTTATGTCGTCGAAAGGCTCATTGAAGAGCAGTCCGCCAACGGGAGGAGTGACCTCTTCTCCGCCGTCTCCGCCTTCGTTGCCGCTGTCTCCTCCTTCGCCGCCGCCGCCTCCGCTGTTGCCTCCGCCCTCAGACGGATTGTATGTGGCATAGCGTTCGTCGCCGTCGGCTGTCGTCAGCGCGACATCCGGGTTGAACTCATAGTTTATGCTGTCGCCCCAGACATACTCGGCGAGTGTGGGGAAATCGACATACAGGTTGCGGTTGCCCTGAATCTCCGCCACGGCGTTGTTGCGGTCCACCTCCACCTGCGACACTTTGTCCTCACGCATCCATTTCAGATAGAGTGTGTAAGCCCACTCCTTCAGGGTGGGGTAGTCGCCGTTCTGCAGCGATTTCAGGCCTTCTCCCTCGTAGTTGAGGTTCTGGTATGCTGTCGCCATATACATATATCCGCGCGAGAAGTCGCCCTTCCACACCTCGGCAGGCTGCCACAGTTGCATTCCGCCGTTGCCTGTGCCCACCTTTATACATCCGTTGTCAAATTTGACGGTTGTCACGATTCCCATGCCGTAGTTGCTTTTGCTGGAGTTCGCGTCGCTTTCGCTCGGCATGAGGTTGTACAGGTCTTTGTACGCCTGGTTTTTCGAGCCGTCCCACCAGCTCTTGGGGAACGAGTGTTCGATGTTCATGCCTGAAGCCGCACTGCCTCTGCTGCCGAACTTCACCTTGTTGTTCGAGTATCGGTCGATGACGTAGCCTTCGGCATCCTTGTCAGTGACGTAGAATCCCCACCATGTGCAATTCGTTCCGCTGCCGTAGTTGAGAGTGTTCGCATTGCGCGTCAGGTTGTATATGGCAGTCTTCAGCTCGGCTTCCTTCTTGCCTTTGAGCGACTGCGCATAGCTCACCAGTTTCGAGCGTTCGATGGCGTGTGCCGGCATGGCTGCTGCCGCAATGAGGGTGAGCAGTGTGATACGAAATAGTCTGTTCATAGACGTAATGGTTTTAGCGTTTACGAAAGAGGATGGCCTCGATTCAGAGACCATCCCCTTGTCATGTTTCTAAGACTCTATTGTATAGAATTATCTCTGAATGAATTTCTTTCCGTTGCGGATGACCGCACCCTTGTAGCTTGCAGCCACACGCTGGCCTGCGAGGTTGTATGTTGCGCCGTCGGTTGCCGGAGCAGCCTCAATGTTGTTGATGCCGGTAGTAGAGCCGTTGAGAGAATAGATGTATCCGTTGCCTATCTCCTTCTTGCCATTATAGTCTATCAGTTTGCCTTTGAGGATGACAAGGTCACCGGCCTTGATGCTGTTGACAGTCTCTTCTGTGAACGCTGCGTTCTCGAGGTTCTTCAGACGGAATGCCTCAAGGAGGTTCTCAGTTGCATCAGCTGCATCGCCGATAGAGAAATTGGCGTTGCCAAATTCTACAGACACCTCTGGAACGCTTGTTATGTAACCTTTGACATATACCTCAGACGCGAGGCCTTCGCCTGCTGCGATGAGTTCAAGTGCCTTAGCTACAGTATATGCAGTCTCCGGAGTGTTTGAGATGTCAACGACAGAGGTTGTCGGCTTTGTCTTGCCATTGATAGAATATACATAAGCGGCGTTCTGTGATGTCTCTGGAGTGCCTTTGTAGTTAACAAGCTTTCCGCAAACCACAACCTCGTCACCTACAGCAAGATTAGGCTCCTCGCCAGCCCATTGCTTGTTCTCAAGATAGAGCGCACGGTAAACATAGAACTGTCCGTTGTCAGTGCCATCGTCAGAGAGGTAGAATGTCACATTGCCGTACGTTGTGTCGAAAGGACTCTTGATGGAGACAACTTTGCCCTTGATGTAGTAGTCGGTCTCAGATGTGTTGCCTTCTCCAAGTGCAGTAGCTGCGTTGTTTGCTGCTGTGCAGTTGAATGGGTCAGCGAGTGTACCTGTACCCTTTGCAGCAGGTACTACTGGCTCTGGGTCTGGAGTAGGAGCAGTCTCGCTGTATTCAACCTTGGAAATCTGGATATTACCATTAGAGCTTGTTGCTTCCATGTCAAATACAATCTTGTAGTATTTGTTTGCAGCAGGTGTTTTGACGTTGAAGGTGTAGCTTCCTGCCTTGAAGTTTTTAGCGATATTGCTTTCCTCAACTGTTTCGGTGATTGTGTTGAATGTTTCATCAGATGCTATCAAGAGCTTGATGCTATTTATATTGTCTTGTTTTGATGCGGCGTCAACTTTTAATGTGACAGCAGCGATAGCCTTGTCAATAGCAAAGTCTGTGGCTATAGAAGCAACGGAAGCATCAGATTTTCTTCCACATTTAATATAAGTCCAGTCTTTCCAGTTGTTGTTGTTAAAACCATCTATGGTCCATGAATCTGCACCAATAGTTGCCGTCCACGACTTGTTGTAAGCACTTACCTTATTATTGGCAGAGTTGTCATCCGGGAATGTCAGAGTCTTGTATGCGTCAGCATACGAAACTGCACAGACGAGCATCAGCAAGCCCGTCATAGTCATGCGTAAAAATTTCTTCATAATCGTTTGGTTTTAATGATTGATGTTTTTTTTGTTGTTATTATATGCCGCAAAGTTAGGCAAAATATTTGTAATGAGCAAACATAAATGTGAAAACAATGTGAAATGTAATGGTTTTGTAGCCGATTTGACATCTTCTTGCTGAAATTTTCGGGAAATCAGTGCGTTATCCTCTTACAATTTCCAACCTGCCTCCCTGCTTTCCCTGCCTTGACGTGTAGCATCCCCTTTTGGGGCAGTGATGTCGGGATAGTGTCATGCAGGATGCCCGATGATACTTTCTTGCATCACATGAAAACCGTGAAATTCACTTTCGTTAACGCGGAAAACACATCTTACGGGGCTGTTTTTGCTGTTTTGCCTGCCAATATTGACTATCTTACGTTCCGACTTTGACTATTTTACGTTCTGACTTTGACTATTTTGCAGCCTCATTTTGTCTTGTTGAGCACCCGAAATAATGCTTTTTGCCCCGGAAACGATGATGTTTTCCGGCTTTTTTGCCTCTTGTTTCTGCTTGTGGTTTTTGTATCTCGCTGATATAATGCGAGATACGTGTAAGGCGGAAAAATCCCGTTTTTTCCGCCAAAATCCCGTGCCGTCGCCTTGAAACGCAGGAATCCGTCAAGAAAGCCGGATAAAATTGTATCATACCCTGACACTTTCATGCCCCGCATGATACTTTCTTATCCAGCCGATGCCTGCCGCGCAGTGTCAGCAAGAATTATTATTATATCTTGGCGCAATCTCGCTTTTTTATGCCGATTATGCCAGGTTATAGAGTTATTGTTTGGCGCAATCTCGCTTTTTTATGCCGATTATGCCAGGTTATAGAGTTATTGTTTGGCGCAATCTCGCTTTTTTATGCCGATTATGCCAGGTTATAGAGTTATTGTTT
>CALZMB010000201.1 GCA_945788485.1 uncultured bacterium
GCCGACATAGAGCACAGCGACACCTCCGGCGAGTTTAGCGAGACGTTCCTGCAGCTTCTCTTTGTCGTATGACGATGTTGTCTGCTGCATCTCGTTCTTTATCTGTCCGACACGGTCTTTGATGTTAGCCGAATCGCCGTGTCCGTTGACGATAGTTGTGTTGTCCTTGCTTACGACAATCTTGTCGCACGAGCCGAGCATATCGAGAGTAGCCTGCTCGAGTTTCAAGCCTTTCTCTTCAGAGATTACAACACCGCCAGTCAGTATGGCGATGTCTTCAAGCATAGCCTTTCTGCGGTCGCCAAAGCCTGGAGCCTTTACGGCGCAAATCTTCAGTCCGCCACGCAGACGGTTGACAACAAGAGTTGTGAGAGCCTCAGAATCCACGTCCTCAGCGATGACGAGCAACGGTCTGCCACTTTCTGCCGCAGGCTGGAGGATAGGCAAGAACTCTTTGATGTTTGAAATCTTCTTGTCGTAGAGGAGGATGTACGGGTTCTCATACTGGCACTCCATCTTCTCGCCGTCAGTTACGAAATATCCTGAGAGATACCCTCTGTCGAACTGCATACCCTCTACAACGCCGATGTATGTCTCGCGCGACTTAGACTCTTCGATAGTGATGACACCGTCTTTTGACACTTTGCGGAACGCCTCAGCAAGGAGTTTGCCGATTTCCGGGTCGTTGTTAGCAGAGACAGTAGCAACCTGCTCAATCTTGTCGTAGTTGTCGTCAACCTTCTCCGCGTTCTCTGCGATATAATCCACGACGGCCTTGACAGCCTTGTCGATGCCACGCTTGAGGTCCATCGGGTTTGCGCCCGCTGTGACATTCTTCAGTCCCTCGTTCACGATAGCCTGCGTGAGGATTGTCGCTGTCGTTGTTCCGTCGCCTGCATCATCGCCTGTTTTAGAAGCGACACTCTTGACGAGCTGTGCGCCTGTGTTCTGGAACTTGTCTTCAAGTTCAACTTCTTTAGCGACAGTGACACCGTCTTTTGTAATCTGCGGAGCACCGAATTTCTTCTCGATGACAACATTTCTGCCTTTAGGACCAAGTGTGACCTTTACGGCATTTGCGAGCTGGTCAACGCCCTGCTTCAACAGTTCGCGGGCGTCGGTATTGTATTTGATATCTTTTGCCATGGTTTCTAAATATTTTTTTTGATGTGTATATATATAATAAGGTATAGGACTTTATGAGATTACAGCGAGTACGTCCGACTGTCTCATGATGAGATATTTCTCACCTTCAAGTTCCACTTCGTTTCCGGCATATTTGCCATAGAGCACATTGTCTCCTGCCTTGAGCTGCATCTCTTCGTCTTTTGTTCCGTTGCCTACAGCGATGACAGTGCCTTGTGTAGGTTTCTCTTTACTTGCGGTGTCAGGAATGATGATGCCACCGATTTTCTCTTCCGCTTTCATTGGCTGCACCAAGATGCGGTCTTGTAGTGGTTTGATGTTCATAGCTTGTTGATTTATTATTGTTTTTTTATGTTGTTTAGTTTATCATTCAATGCCTTTCGCACTTTGTTATTGACAGATGTTGTGCCAATCAACTCCGTCTGCCAAAATGTCAGCATCTTCCATTTTTATCGCGCAGCTGTATGCCGCATGTTTTGCCTGCAGGTTGTTGCCGTGCATCTCGTTTTCGATGTTTCTGGCAACCTTCTGCACATCTGTTTCCTCTGGGAGGAAGCCGTTGGTGACAAGTCTTGCGAATAGGTTATATCCCAATATCCTTATCAGCATGTTCTCGTCTTGCATAGCATCGACGGCAAGAGCCGGCGCATAATTCAGTTTTGCGTAGAGCAATGATGCAGCCATCTCTGCCATTTCCTGTGTGCGCAGGTCAGCCATCCAAGCTCTCGCTGTCTCTTCGTTGAATTTGTCGGCAGGCATGAGCAGCAAAGCCATGATGCGTGATTCGCGCACGTCGTCGTGCCACAGCTCTTGTGCCACATTGCTGTCAGGCGCATATTCTGCTGCCATCTCTCTGAGATGCATCAGCGACACGCCCCAGTTTATCCTGTATTCGCTGCCGTATGATCGCATATTCTGCGATACGATGCCATTCATGAGTGCTCTGAAGCTGCGTCTTATTTCGTTTGCTGTATTGTGCGGCATGGTTTTTTTATTTGACGGGTTGACAAGTTGACGGGTTGACAAGTTGATAGTATCAGAGTGTTGAATTTTGTGAAGACAGGGCATTTTTCTTTCCAACTAACGGAATCAAATAGAATAGTCTCTTGAATATCTCAGCATCTGCTGTGTGTATGTCTCAGTGTCATCTACCTCCACATCAGTGAGTCTGCCTTCAGCATCATATACCGGAGAGAGTTTTGGATTGACAAAGCCTTTGTATGGTGCGATGTTCAGTCTCTCGTATCGCTCTCTCATCTCTTCATGGAGTTTCGGGTCGATGTTTATGCCGTATTCCTCTACGAGATTCTTCGCTGCTTCATAGTCTCCTTCGCTCTTTATCCTCTGCACCTCGGCGAGCAGTTCTGCTATGGCATTTCGCATGGCATCGTAGTCGTTGACTGTCATGTAAGTTTTTCCGTCGTGTTGGCTGAGCGTGATGATGCCTTTTCCGTTGCGGAAGATATAGTTGGCGATGATGGCTCTGTTGCGCATGTGCGATTCTTGTATTGTCTCTCCGAGAGGTATGCGCACACACTGTGTCATGAGTCCGTTCATCATATATGTGTAGAACTGTGCCTTGTAAGCGTCAGCATCATTGAGGAGACCGATTTCCACAAGCTTCGCGTCGGCGATATAGTATAGAGCGAAGAGGTCGGCACGCGCCTCTTCTATCGTTGAGGCGTATGAGAGCAGAGCCGTCGGACTGACGCCAGGCAACAGTTGTCCCGACCCATGTCCTATACATTCGTGCAGGTCAGTGTGCAGGTCGTCAGTGACATTGCCGTATGCCCTTATCAGCTTCCTGACCTCTTCGTCGCACACGAACTCTTCAAGAAATCCGCTTGTCTTCGACACTTCGTTGTATGCCTCAGTGATGTTTGAGATAGTGACAGACTTCGAGCCGTATGTCGAGCGAATCCAGTCGGCATTAGGCAGGTTGATGCCAATGGCAGTATGCGGATATTCGTCGCCTCCGAGCATGGCGGCGCACACCACATTGGCAGTCACGCCTTTCACCTGTTTTTTCTTGAAGCGTACATCTGTCGGCGAGTTGTCTTCAAACCATTGCGCGTTGTCGCTGAGCATTTGTGTGCGGTGTGTCGCCTCATGGTCTTTATAATGCACTATGCCTTCCCACGAGCCTTTGATTGCCAGCGGGTCGCCATAGACCTCGATAAAGCCGTTGATGAAATCGACGTCTGCTGTTGTCTGCGAGAGCCATGCTATCGAATAGTTGTCGAAGCATGAGAGGTCGCCCGTCGTGTAGTATTCCACCAATCTGACAAGCGTCTCTTTCTGTTCTTCTGTCTCAGCATAGTTCATCGCCTGGTTCAGCCAAAAGACAATCTTTGAGATATAATCCGAATACAGTCCGCCAATCTTGTATTGTTCTTCATACAGTGCGCCGTCTTTTTTCACGAGGCGTGAGTTGAGTCCCCACGACGGCTGGCAGTCATCCTTGCCAGTCTCTTTTGCATAGTTCTGGTGCATCTGTCTGTAGAAGGATAGAGCCTCGTCTTGTGTCACGCCGTAGTAGTAGTTGCATGCCGAGCCTTTCACCATGTCTGTCGCTGCATCTTGGCAGACGCGTATCGGCATTACATCCTCGTCGAAGATGACACGTTCTGTCTCTGCAATGAAGTCTTCTGCCTTCTCGTCTTTGAGCAGCGGCAGCTTGTCAGCGGGTATGTCAGCGACAACTTTCCTGAAATATTCTCTGCTGAAGAGGGGCTTTAACTTCTTTGTGCTGTAGTGATGGTGTATGCCGCTTGAGAACCACATCTGTTTCAGATACACCACAAGGTGTTGGAAATCAGAGCTGTCGTCTTTCCCGTTCAATGCGAGATAAAGTGTCTCGAACAGTTTCCTTATCCTCAGATTATGTATTCCGAACTGGTCGAATGTGATGTCTCTGCCCCATAATGTAGCTTCAGACAGGCAATAGACGAGGCATCGCTGCCGTTGTGTAAGCTTTTCAAAATCCTTCAGTCTGTATCGTAGTATCTGTATGTCTGCAAATCTTTCCATATTTTTTTAGTTGACGAGTTGACGAGTTGACGAGTTGACAAGTTGACGAGTTGACGAGTTGATAAGTTGACGAGTTGATAGTATTTTAGTTGACGGGTATAGAAGGGTTACATATCAAAATTGAGGA
>CALZMB010000202.1 GCA_945788485.1 uncultured bacterium
GCCATTCCTCGTATTCTTTCGAGAGATTATAGCCGCGTTTCGAGAGATAGTTTGCTATGCGCCCTTTGTATTTGTTGAACATCTCGTGCTTCTGCTTGCTGCCTTCCGCGTCGATGGCAAGCTCGCGGGCCTCGGTGAGCCAGACGTACATCTGTGCCTTCTCTTCGTCGGTGAGCGAAGGAATCTGGTCGAGATAGACATCGTATGTGATCTTCACCTTGTTGTATGTCATGGCGTCTTTGATGGCTGTGATTTCATCGGGCGAGAGATAGAGGGAGAGCTGTGTGTCGAAGGCGAAATGAGAGCGGTAGAGCTGTGAATCGCACTTCGCGCGGGCTGTCTCTGTCGCTGCCTTCTCCTCTGAACCGGTGAGCGAATCCTTAGCGAACTTCAGTGCCGCGTCGCGCTCTGAGTAGATGTCGTTGAGCATGAAATATTTGTTTGCCACGATGTTGCGGACGGCTTCATGCTTCGCTCCCGTGAGTTTCAAGGCTGAGATGTTCTTCGTGGCGCGTGTGATGATGGTGTTCACGTATGCTGTGTCGCGCCCCTCGCTGTTCAGCGGCACCGACTGTGCAGATGCCGTGAGAGAGCAGAGAAGCGTCACTATCAGGATGGATATGCTTTTCATAATGTATGGTTATGTGTTTCTATTCAGTTGACGAGTTAACGAGTTAACAAGTTGACGAGTTGATAGTTTTTGATTTTCTGAGTTCACAGAGCATATAACTTGTCAACTTGTCAACTCGTCAACTTAATAACTCAAATACAATCAACTCGTCAACTTATAAAACAAATCAATCGACGCCGCCTTTTGCAGCGAGGGTGTCGTAGTTGTTGGCGAGGTTGCGCCAGTCAACCTTTACGCGCGGGTCGATGCCGTTGATGTATTTCTCGATGTTGGTGTAGCCGTCGCCGTTACAATCCTTCTGTGCGTCAGTCGGGTCGTTAGGGTTAAGGCCGTACTTCAGCTCCCACTCGTCAGGCATGCCGTCGTTGTCGGAATCGACGCGAGGCGTGCCGTGATACTCAGGATAGCCGCCCATCTGGCGCGGGTCGGTGATGATGCCGAGCTTGTAGGAGTCTTTCGGCAGACGGCGATACTTGAATGAGCCGTCTTCAGCCTTGGACTTCTCTGCCAGGCCGCTTGTGTCGCCGTAGGGATTGTCTTTCGGCAGCTTCTTCTCGTAATATACCTTGCCTGTCCGCACCTCTTCTATGATGCGCTGGTCAACGATGTCTCGTGTCGGGAACATCGCGCCGGCATTGTCGAGAACAAACTCGTAGGCTCTCTGCGCACCCATTATCTGCACGTATGGCATGGCGAAAGGCTCGTTTGCCTTCATCTGTGCGGTGTAGCCTTCGGTGTTAGGCTGTTCTTCAACCTGTATGCCGCCATCCCAGTTGTCGCGTGTCACACGCTCGTTGCCCTCCATGATATTGCCGGTGGCATAGACACGGCCGTACTGCTTGTAGGAGAGTTTTGAGCGGCCGGATTCCGGCTTGAGGATGCGGTGGCCGACAGGTGTGTCTTTCGGAGTGAGCGGGCCGGGCTTGTAGTAGTTGTTGATGAAGTTGTACATCGCCTGATAGTCGCCGCCGTCGGATGAGCGGTGTACCCAGTTGAAGACTACGTTGTTCACGAAATTGAAGATGCCGTTCCATCCTACAGACGGGTTGCGCCCTGAGTTGTCTGCCCAGAGGTTGCGCATGAAGCAGCAGTTCTCGCCGCCGAGCGTAGAGCCGAAAGCGTGGTTGTATGTGTCGAGAGCCTTGGCGGAGATGGAGTTCTGTATGGTCACGTTCACCGTGCCGCGCTTCTCGTGCTTGTAGTCTGCGCCGGGATTCCACATGTGGCGGTAGAATGAGATGTTCTCGTCAAGTCCCCACTCTGCCGAGATATGGTCGAGCATGATGTTGCCGACAGGGTTTCCGCCGAATGAGTCTTCACGATGGTGGGCGTAAGTCTCGCCGCGGCGGAAGCGCATGTGGCGAATCACCACGTCGTGCGTGTCAACGCCGAATGTCTGTCCTGCCACGCAGACACCGTCGCCCGGCGCTGTCTGTCCGGCGATGGTGATGTACGGAGCCTGTATGATGAGCGGGCTTTCAAGGCGTATGATGCCCGAGACGTTGAACACTACGATGCGTGCGCCGCCTGCCTCGCATGCTTCACGCAGCGTGCCGGGCCCGCTGTCAGCAAGTGATGTGACGACATAAACCTTTCCGCCACGACCGCCGAAAGAGTACATGCCGCCGCCCTCAGCACCGGGGAACGCGGGAATCTTCGCCTGCGGCAGGTCGTCGGGCCTGCCTGCCCATGGCACGTATGGTCTGCCTTCGGCATGTTCTTTCATCACGATGGGCTCGCATTTTGCCCATACTTCCGCCTGATGCTTCGCCCAGGCGGCTTCCATCGAATCAATTTTCGCCTTCGCCTCTTTGCTCAGCTGCGGATACTGCGCGTAGCATGGCAGAAGTGCGAAGGTAAGTGGTAATGCTAATGTTGCTTTTTTCAGTAAGTTCATTTCTATATATTATTAAGTTAACAAGTAAACAAGTTGACGAGTTGACAAGTTGATGGTGTTTGACTTTTTGAGTTTCTGAGTTCACAGAGCATATAACTTGTCAACTCGTCAACTCGTCAACTTGTCAACTAAAAATAGTATTATTCTTTCCATGAGACAGAGAACAGTCCTGCATCCTGCACTGTGATGTCGTGGGTGGACGGCGACGAGATGTTCTCGAATGTCACGTTCTCTATCGGAGACTCTGGCAGGCCGATGGCTTTGGCAAACTCTTTCGTCTCAGCGACGGTGACATTCTTGAAATGTATGTTTCTGAAGTATGGCGTGAGTCTCGGGTCGTTGTCGCGGTTGAAGCGTTCCGCCAGTTTCCCGACGTATGTCGCAGAGCCGAGCATGTCCCAATAGACAGCCCTGCGCTTCGGGTGTTTCATGCGTATGTTGTCGAAGAAGAGGTTCTCACCGCCGCCTCCGCGAGGCCGTCGTGTCTTGAAATATATGCCGTAGGATGATTCATCGATATCTACATCATACATATAGACGTTGCGAATGCCTGCCGCAGTCTCAGAGCCTACTGTCAGTCCGCCTGCTCCGCGCTTTGCGTGGCAGTGTCTGATTACGACATTCTCTGTAGGACGTGCTTTCATCAGCCCGTCCATTCCGCGTCCTGCTTTCAGCGTGAAGCAGTCGTCGCCGCAGTCGAGCGACGTGTATTCGATGAGAGCGTTGCGCGACGAGTCGATGTCTATGCCGTCGGTGCGCGCTATGCCGTGGCTCTCTACCGTGACGCCGCGTATGATGATGTTCTCGCAATAGACGGGGACGATGTTCCAGAAGATGGAGCCTTCGAGGGTGACACCCTCAAGCAGGACATTCTTGCAGTTCATCGGTCCGAAGAAGACGGGCAGGCACAGCGTGCCGTAGTGTCTGCCGTTGCTGTTACATTCCGGCTTGTCTGCCATAGCCTGGAATCCAAAGGCAGCGCGTGGCTTGCTTCCGTCGAAGATGCGTTCAGCTACTGGTATGTCCTGCACGGCATCGGGTATGCCTGCCATTGTGATGTCGAGCAACTCGCAGTCGCGTGCCGGAGCGACAAGTTTCCCCTTGCCTGTGACAGCGATGTTCTCTGCTCCGTCGGCATAGATCATCGCGCCCGGACCGTAGATGTCAACACCTTCGTTGCGGCAAGCGACAGCCGGGAGATAGTCTTTCACCTCTCCGGAGAAGTGCAGCTCTGCGCCCTCGTCAATCTGAAGGCGTATGTTGCTCTTCAGGGTGATGCGGCCGGTGAGCCATTTTCCTTTAGGTATGACGACAGTTCCACCGCCTTGCTTTGCGAGACGGTCGATGTGACGTTGTATGTCGCGCGACTTGCGTATAGTGGCAGTACGTTTCGGAAAGACAGGACGCTGCAGTTGCGGCATGTCAAAGGGCGCAACGATGGGTTCTATCTCGTCGGGCATAGCCGCCGCGACGTTCTGTCCGTAGGTGCAGAGCGCGAAGAAAGAGAGCAGGAAAAATGTCAGTATGTAGTGCATGCGGTGTCTTTATAGTATTGGTGTAAGGCAAAAGATAGTGTCTTCTGTGTCATAGTGTATATATTATAGGAGGAGTGGTCTCCTCCTATAATATATATATAATAAGGTGTGATTATTTCACGTATTTCTTTCCGTTCTTGATGACGATGCCGCGGAAGCTGTCGTTCACCTGCTGACCGGAGATGTTGTAGATGCGGTTGTCAGCCGAAGCGTTGTCTGTCACGATGTCGCTGAT
>CALZMB010000203.1 GCA_945788485.1 uncultured bacterium
GGGAGCGGGAAGATGAAGATGCGTTCTTCGGGGTATGTCATGCCGAATCCGAGCAATATGCCATAGACAGCTCCTGAGAATCCTACGGTGTTCCAAAGGTTTATGTAGCTTGACATCGGCATCACCATGCCTTCGATGTTCACCGTGTCGTAGGCGGCAAGGCCCTGCACGGCATAGGACACGAACTGCGCACACTCCTGAAAGACGCCGGCTCCGACGCCGCAGGCGAGTGTATAGTACAGGAAGCGCTTGCCTCCCCATGCGTTCTCGATGGTGCATCCGAACATCCAGAGGGCGAACATGTTGAAGAAGAGGTGTGTGAAACCTCCGTGCATGAACATGTAGGTGAAAAGCTGGTAGAAGTGGAAATCGGGGGCGAGGAAGAAATGGAGGCCGAAGATGTCGTTCATATTCACGCCCTGCCCTTTCAAGACATAGTATGCGAGGTATGCGAGGACGTTGATGATGAGAAGATTTTTCGTTATCGGGGGTATTTGTCTCATAAGTGTGTAAGTGTCTTTAGATTAAGCCGCGGAGGATGTTCCGCTTCGATTAAAACTCATCACAGACGCTGCGCCTTGTGTGTGTGCGTTAACGGCTGTTGTCTGCAAAATTCTGCACAAAATTACGAAAAAACTGCCGAAAATGCCTATTTCACAGCAGAAAACGCACTTTTTTCGTTGATTTTAATAACTTTTTTGACAAATTTGTTTGTATTCTAAAACTTTAATGCTAAATTTGCGGTTGAAAATGTGATGAATTCTCTTATACTATTAAACATATTATCATTATTACTTTTATGAACAAGTCAGAATTGATTGAGAAGATTGCAGCTACTGCAGGTCTCACAAAGGCAGATTCGAAGAAGGCTCTTGACGCTACTCTCGTGGCTATCAAGGACGCTCTCGCAGCCGGCGAAAAGGTTGCTCTCGTAGGTTTTGGTACATTTGCTGTAAGCGAGCGTCCTGCACGCGAGGGTATCAATCCGTCAACATTGGATAAGATACAGATTGCAGCCAAGAAGGTTGCCAAGTTCAAGGCAGGTTCAGAGCTGAACGCAGCGCTCTGATTCCTTCCGCGGAAATAAACGTACAAAGGCGCTTCCCTGAAAAACGGGCGGTGCCTTTTTTGCTACATGCCCAGGCAGCCCTGCGGGTTTGCCTTGAGAAGAAAACAAGAAAAACATGAAACCTTAGACTATGAACAACCTTTTTTGCATCAAAGACTATGTGGTGGTGATAACTGGAGGTACAGGCATCCTCGGCCGCTGCATAGCAAAATATCTCGCCCTTGAAGGGGCGAAAGTGATTATCGGCGGCAGGAAAGAGGATGTCGGCACAGCCATTGCCGAAGACATCAACGCCGCCGGCGGCATCTGCGAATTTGTGAAGATGGACGTCATGGACGCTGTGATGATGCAGGGGGCGTGCGACTATATCGTCGGCAAATACGGCAAGGTGGACACTCTGCTGAACGCGGCAGGCGGCAATATGCCGGGCGCCGTGGTAGGTCCGGCGCAGACGTTCTTCGACCTCTCTGCCGAGCAGTTCCAGAGTGTGCTGAGCCTCAACCTGACCGGCACGGTCATCCCCACACAGATATTCCTCAAGCCGATGGTAGAGCAGGGCAAAGGCTCTATCATCAACTTCTCGTCCATGTCGGCGTTCCGCCCTCTCACCCGCGTCTGCGGCTACAGCGCGGCTAAATCTGGCATCAACAGCTTCACGGCATGGCTGGCGCAAGAGGCGGCGCGGAAATTCGGCGAAGGCATCCGCGTCAACGCCATCGCGCCCGGATTCTTCCTCACCGAGCAGAACCGCACGCTGCTGACAAACCCCGACGGCTCATACACCGAGCGCGGGCAGGATGTCATACGCCAGACGCCGTTCTCCCGGATGGGCAAGCCGGAGGAGCTCTGCGGCACGATACACTATCTCATGTCCGACGCCTCGAAGTTCGTGACCGGCACTGTAGCCGTGGTGGATGGCGGATTCAACGTCACGGCGATGTGACAGCTGCAATAGAACATAACATAACCAACCTTTCATCATAGACACATGGAAAGAACATGGAGATGGTTTGGCAAGAACGACAAGATCACGCTTGCCATGCTGAAACAGATAGGTGTCGAGGGCATCGTCACCGCCCTCCACGACGTGCCGTTAGGCGAGGTGTGGAGCCGTGAGAAAATCCGCGACCTGAAAGAGTATATCGAATCTTACGGAATGCGCTGGAGCGTGGTTGAATCGCTGCCTGTCACCGAGACGATAAAATACGGCGGCCCGGACCGCGAGCAGCAGATAGAGGTCTATAAGCAGTCGCTTGCCAACCTGGGCGAAGAAGGCATACACTGCGTGTGCTACAACTTCATGCCCGTGCTCGACTGGGCGCGCACCGACCTGCTGCACGCCAACCCGAACGGAGCGAGCAACCTGTATTTCAACTGGGCGGAGTTCGCGTATTTCGACATATACATCCTGAAGCGCGAGGGGGCGGAAGCCGAATGGCGGACATTCCAGGAAGAACATGCCGACTGGCACCGCGACATCCTCGCCGAAGCCGGCGAGATACGCCAGAAAGCCACGCCGGCCTACGACCGCGAGCTTGTGGAGAACATCGTGATAAAGACGCAGGGCTTCGTTTCGGGCAATTTCAAGGAGGGCGACGAGCGTCCCGTAGAGCTTTTCCGGCAGCTGCTCGCCCTCTACGACGGCGTGACGAAGGAGATGCTGCAGCAGAACATGAAGACATGGCTCGAAGCCATCATGCCCGTATGCGACAAATACGACATCGACATGTGCGTACACCCGGACGACCCGCCGTTCCCCATCCTCGGCCTGCCGCGCATCGTGAACTGCGACGCCGACATTCAATGGCTTCTCGACGCTGTGCCTAACGTACACAACGGCCTGACATTCTGCGCCGGCTCGCTGTCGGCAGGAGGACACAACGACCTCACGCCGCTGGCTGAGAAATATCACGAGCGCACTCATTTCGTACACCTGCGCTCGTGCCATATCTTCCCCAACGGCGACTTCACCGAGGCATCGCACCTCGGCGGGCGCGCCGACCTGATAGAGCTGACACGCATCTTCGAGGAAGAAGAGCGGCGGCGCATCCGGCAGCGCAAGAGCGACATCGCCGCCAACGAGGCTGCGGCTGACGCACAAGCTGCACCCTTCCGCCGCGCGAGCGAGGCAATGCGTCTGCCGATGCGTGTCGATCACGGCATGACGATGCTCGGCGACGACGAGCGGGGCTACAACGCCGGCTACTCGTTCCTCGGACGTATGTTCGCCCTGGGACAGGTGCAAGGCATCATAGCCACTGTCGATCGCGAACTCGGCATACCCTTCTCGCAACCCGGATTCTACGATTGAGAAACGACAGGAGAACTCTCCTATATATCATCACCGGCAGCCTCATGCTGCCGGTGATGGTCGTGTCTAAGGGGTAGGATAGTTGTCGGGACACCGTTCCGTCTTTTGAGACATGGCGGCAAGCATCAACCGGAACAACTCTGATTTCAGATGGAATCCGTTAATTCGTTTTAGATAATATTGTGTGAATAATTTCTGGAACCCACCTTCACTACTTCAAGCCCTGCACTACACCGGCGAAAAGAAGCTAAGGGGATGCTGTAACACAGACATGTGCTCCTATTCCAAATGACGGGTTAGTCATTATCAAGGTTTCGAAAAGAAGAACAATGCTAACAATAATAAATATATCAATATAGATATATTGCTTCGTTTTTTATATAGAGAATAGAACTTTAAATTATTCTTATATTTTCTTGATACCTTAACCCTGTCGTATATGATCAACAATAATACAAGCACAGAGACTGTAATCCATAAATAGTGTCGCATAAAAATATAATTTTTCCTGGATTCCGCAACTTGGAAATGTCTTTTTGTTCAAATTTCGCTATAATTATGCAGAGAGAACTAAAGAGAAACTTGATTTCTTAGTATCTGGGAAACAAGATGCCAGCCAGAATTTTGCCATTTAAGATATTTCACCAACGTTAGTGTTACGACATAAAAAATATGCTAAACTCTTCTGTCGCATTGCAAAGGTAGCAATAAAATCTGAGAAACGCACACATTTTGGAGTAATAATATGTTTTAACTTTCGGAAGTAGCCAACAAAGTTGACTATCAATAGATTAATTAGTGGATATTATATAGAATTATGTCACGACCAGCCTGGACTATGAAATTGATGAGCACCGCTGATTTAGACAATGTGCTTCCTATGAAATTTTCAAAATATATTTAGTTAATAAATTCAAA
>CALZMB010000204.1 GCA_945788485.1 uncultured bacterium
AGGCAGTACCTCGCCTGACCGAGACGTTGAGCCACACATGTAGCAAGGTACTGCCTTCCAGGCAGTTCTCCCGCCATATTGGACCCGGGACTCTGTCCCGGGTTACGACCGCTTCGCTTAGTAAAGCCTTCCAGGCTTTATCCCCCACCGAGGGCTACGACCGCATTTTTCGCAAGCTCAAAGAAACTCCCTCCCTTCGGTCAGTGGGTCCAAGGACAAATCTCGCTTATCCGTCGTCCCCTCCGGGCTGAATCTACACCACGAAAAAGCCCTGCGCCATCATACGATGGGCAGGGCGATGCCGTTGATTTTCTGATATACGTCGAGGGCGTAGATGTCTGTCATGCCGGAGATATAGTCTATGACGGCGAGGAGACGCGTCTCAAGGTCGGGCGACTGTATGTCGTACTGCGAGGAGACGCGGCGTATGAGCTGTCTGGAATAGAAGCGGTCGGGATAGACCGCCGCCTCTGTCATCTGCTCCATCAGCGTCTCCATAATCTTGTAGCCCGACAGCTCGATGTCGAGAACCGGCTTGCTGTTGTAGATTCTCTCTGCCGAGAGCTGCTGGCACTGCTTGTAGGCATTGTGCTGCATGGGCGGTATGCTGTCGATCAGCGAGCCGGAGAACGTGCCGTCGAGGATGGCATCCTCGTTGTCGATGAAGGCGGTGACGCAGAGATTCTCCAGTTTCCCGATGACACAGGCGCGCATATAGGTGACTCTCTCGTTGTCGTCGGTGATGCCTTCGTCAACGATGCGTTGCAGGATGTGGCGCTGCGTGTCGTCGTCGAAGAAGTTGAGGAGGAGGCGGCTGGTCTCGTCGAAAGACAGCAGCTTCAGCTTGTGCGCGTCTTCGATGTCCATGATCTCGTAGCAGATGTCGTCTGCCGCCTCTACGAGATAGACGAGCGGATGGCGGGCGAAGGCTACGGGGATGAAGGGGTCGGTGCAGTCGCCGGGCGAGAGCTGCGGCATGCCCAGCTCGCGGGCGATGCGGAGGTAGATGTCACGGTCGTCGTAGAAGAAGCCGAACTTGCCTTTCTTGCCCGCCGCGGAGCTTTGGCAGGGGTATTTCACGATAGAGGCGAGCGTGGTGTAGGTCATGACGAAACCGCCGTCGCGACGGCCCTTGAAACGGTGGGCGAGGAGGCGGAAAGCGTTGGCGTTGCCCTCGAAATGCGTGAGGTCGGACCACAGCTCGGCGGAGAGCAGGTCTTGCAGATACGCCCCCTGCCCCTCGGTGAAGAACGTCTGGATGGCTTTCTCGCCCGAATGTCCGAAGGGCGGGTTGCCCATGTCGTGGGCGAGGCACGCCGTGGAGACGATGGTGCCTATCTCGCCGAGAAGCGTAGAAGACAGCTCGGGGCGGCGCTGGATGAGCTGACGCGCCACGTCGTTGCCCAAAGACATGCCCACACTCGCCACCTCAAGCGAGTGGGTGAGGCGGTTGTGGACGAAGATGCTGCCGGGAAGAGGGAAGACCTGCGTCTTGTTCTGCATACGGCGGAAAGGCGCGGAGAAGATGAGGCGGTCGTAGTCGCGCTTGAACTCCGAACGCTCGTCGTGACGCTCAAGGTGGCGCGATTCCTGCCCTAAGCGTTTGGTGGATATGAGTTGCTGCCAGTTCATTGTAAGTGCTATTGTAATTGCAAAAGTAAGGTAATTTTTTATAATAAACAAACTTTTTCAGCCAATTTTGCAAATATGTGAATATAAATGCGTATTTTTGCATTTTGATTTATGACGTTAAGAACGTTACGGACGTTATGAACGTTATGAACGATAATAACGTTAGTAACGATTGTGACGTTCATGACGATTGTGACGATTGCAACGCAAAAACATTGGACCATGACAGAAATAAAAATCATAAACCGCGGCCACCAGCCCCTTCCGGCTTACGCCACAGCTCAGAGTGCAGGCATGGACCTGCGTGCAAACCTTGACGCGCCCGTTGTGTTGCGCCCCTTGCAGCGCGCGATGATAAAGACGGGCCTGTACATCGCGCTGCCAGAGGGCTATGAGGCGCAGGTGAGGCCGCGCTCCGGACTGGCGTTCAAGCACGGCGTGACAGTGATCAACTCACCCGGCACCATCGATGCCGACTACAGAGGCGAGATAGGCGTGCTGCTCGTCAACCTCGGCAGCGAGGACTTTGTCGTCAACGACGGAGAGCGCATAGCGCAGATGGTGGTGGCGAGACACGAGACGGTGGAGTTCAAACTCGTGGAGACACTCGACGAGACAGAGCGCGGAGAAGGCGGATTCGGGCATACAGGAAAGAAGTAAGCTACAGCGGGATGCTATGACAATGCAAAGACAGAACATAAGATGCTTGTGCAGGACGGCGGTTGCCGTGCTGGCAGCCTGCTCGTGCGCCCTCTCGTGTGCCATGGCTGCCACGGCACGCACGGCGGAGAAGACAGACACGGCGGACAACACGCGCCGCGACTCGCTCTATGTCATGACGAACGACACGCTCTACACACTCCCGAACGACAGCGTATGCCCGATAGAGAACGACATGGCGAAATACGACTACGTCTTCCTCACCGCTATGGCGAAATACAACGCGGGCGACGACGAAGCGGCGACACTGCTGCTCGACAGCTGCCGCAGGATGATGCCGGAGAGGTCAGAGGCGTATTTCTTCCTGTCGAAACAGTATCTCAGACAGGGAAACGACTCGCTGAAGACGGAGATGATGCGCAAGGCGGCGCAGCTCGACCCCGACAACATCACATACAAAGAGGCGATGCTGCCGGAATATATCGACTCTGGAGAAATAGCGAAAGCCATCGGCGTGATGGAAGACATTCTCGCCGCCGACCCAGAACGTACTGAGCTGCTGCACTTCATGATGGAGATATATGAGTATCTGAAAATCTATGACAAGTGTATAGAGATTATTCAGCGCATAGAGACGAAGGACGGGGAGAGCGAAGACCTCACGCTGGCGAAGATTCGGGCATACACCGCCATGGGCAACGACAAGAAGGTGGTGAAGGAGTTTCAAAGCCTCATAAAGAGCCATCCTCTCGACAGCGAATACAAAACGATGTTCGGAAACTATCTCTTGCAGAAGAACAAACGGAAAGAAGCTCTCAAACTATACAACGAAGTGCTGGCAGAAGAGCCGGAGAACGAGAGCGCGCTAATCTCGATGATGGACTACTACCGCGCCGAAGGCAACGACTCGCTCGCCGCCGAACAGCGCAACCGCCTGCTCTTCAGCACAAAGACGCAAGACGACACGAAGCAGCTGCTGCTCAGACAGTTCATACGCGAGAGCGAACAGGCGACGACCGATTCGACACAGGTGCTCGCACTCTTCGACCGTATGCTGCAACAGCCGCAGACAGACACTTCTGTCTTAGAGACGAAGATAGCGTATATGCAGCTGAAGAACATGCCCGACGACATGATAAAGACGGCGCTGACAACACTGCTCGAACGCGCGCCGGAAAACATCTATGCACGATCAGAACTCATACAGATGGCGTGGGCGGAGAGAGACGGCAACGAGATAGTGCGCCTCGCGAAGCCCGCCCTCGAATACAACGCCGACGAATGGAGATTCCTCTATTTCCTCGGGATAGGATATTTCCTCAACGACGACTACGAGAACTGCGTGGAGGCGCTGACAGATGCCACCACACGCTTCGACGAAAAGGACGACAAGGAGATGGCGGTGGAGATATACGAGATGAAAGGCGACGCCCTCTACAGCCTCGGCAAGAAAGCGGAGGCGTACAGCGCATACGAGAAATGCCTCTCGCTCGACCCCGAAAAGACCTCGTGCCTGAACAACTACGCGTACTACATAGCCGAGAACGGCGGAGACTTTGAACGCGCGGCGGAGATGAGCCTGAAGACGGTGAAGGCAGAGCCGAACAACGCCACATACCTCGACACATACGCATGGATTCTCTTCAAGCAGCAGAGATACGAAGAGGCGAAGATATACATCGACCTCGCCGTCAAGAACCTGAACAAAGACATGGACAACAGCGTCATCATCGAACACCAGAAACAGATAGAGGCACAACTCAAAAAATAACAGCATGAAAATACAGAACCTCATCATCACCCTCGCCGCCGCATTCGTCATCACGGCGTGCGGCTCGTCGCACAAGATAAGCGACAACCAGCAGACAACAACAACTCCGTCAACCTCTGCCCCCACTGCACCTCCTGCGACAAAACCAGCTGACAAACAGACCCCGGCAAAGCAGCAGCAGCCTGCCGTCAAGCAGTTCATGGCTGACCTCGACCTCACC
>CALZMB010000205.1 GCA_945788485.1 uncultured bacterium
GGGTCGTGGAGGAGATAGAGATTCTGCAACATGAGCAACCGCGCGGGCTGATAGTACGGATGCAACGCTATGAGGCTCCGGAGATCGTACAGTGTCTCACGGTCCATGCGTTCCGGGTGTTCTATCAGTTCGGTCAGGTTAATCATGTCGTGCGGTGTGAATTAGAGTGCAAAGTTACAAAAAATAACTGAAAACGCTTATATCTTTTTATAAAAAAGTAGGATAATGGCATTTTTTTGCCATTTCACACATAAAATACAGAGCCTTTTTTGTAACTTTGCACTTGATTCTCAGCACACGAAGGAGAAATTCGGAACAAAGCACAGCGACAACATGATGAAAAAGACAAACCCTTGGGCGTGGGTGCCGACGCTCTATTTCGCAGAAGGTCTGCCCAATGTCCTCGTCACTGGACTGGCAGCGGTGATGTATATGCAGATGGGGCTGACGGATGCTGAACTCGGCCTCTACACAGGATGGCTCGCCCTGCCGTGGGTGGTGAAGCCGCTGTGGAGCCCGTTCGTCGATTTGTTGAAGACGAAGAGATGGTGGGTGATGGCTATGCAGCTGCTCATAGGCGCGGCACTGGCAGGAATAGCATTCACCATCCCGACGGCGTTCTGGTTTCAGAGCACGATGTTCTTCTTCTTCGTGATTGCATTCGCAAGCGCGACACACGACATCTCTGCCGACGGATTCTACATGATAGAACTCGACGAACACGAACAGGCGAAATTCGTTGGCATACGCAACACGTTCTACAGAGTGGCTGTCATCTTCGGCAACGGAGTGCTCGTGTCGCTCGCCGGAGTGCTGCAAGTGCTTTTCCGCAACCGCATAGCATTCACCTGGAGCCTCATCTTCTACGGGCTGGCAGGACTTTTCATCGCGCTCTGGCTCTATCACGGCATCAATATGCCACGTCCGAAAGACGACCGCCAGACAGAAGGCAGCATCGCGAAGGTGGCAAGCGGGCTGAGGGAGATGTTCGTGTCATACTTCACTAAATTCCCGCTGAAGGAAACCATCGCCGTGCTGATGTTCTTGCTGTTCTACCGCTTCCCCGAAGCATTGCTCAACACAATGACCAAGACTTTCCTCATGCGCCCCAACGCAAGCGGCGGACTGGGTTTGTCGCCACAGGAATACGGCCTGGCGAACGGCACAGTAGGACTTGTCGGACTTCTGCTCGGAGGCATCGTCGGAGGCATTCTCGTCAGCCGCGACGGCATGAAACGGTGGCTGTGGCCAATGGTGTGCGCCATCACGCTGCCCGACGTTGTATATATCATACTCAGCTATACGCTCACATCAGACATCTTCATCGTCAGCGGATGCCTCTTCATAGAGCAGTTCGGATACGGCCTCGGCTTCACCGCACTCACCCTCTATATGCTCTACTACAGCCAAGGGGCATACAAGACATCACACTACGCCGTATGCACCGGCATATCATACTTGGGGCTGATGCTGCCCGGAATGGTGTCGGGATACATAAAAGACGCGGTGGGCTACCAGATGTTCTTCATCATCGTCATGGCAAGCTGCGCCGTGACATTCCTCGTGACGGCGTTCCTCAAGTTCGACCCGGAGTTCGGGAAACGCAAAAACGACAACTAAACCTATACAAAATAAAGTTAAGACATGGAAACAGGACTGACATACACATCTGAGATAACCGTCGGACAGCAGCACCTCGCTGCAAACGTAGGCAGCGGCGACCTGCCCGTGTTCGCCACGCCAGCCATGATAGCACTCATGGAGAATGCCGCAATGAAAGCCGCAGCACAACAACTGGCAGACAACGAGAGCACCGTAGGCAGCATGATGAGCGCAACACACATACGCCCCACTGCTGAAGGATGCCGCGTAAAAGCCACAGCGACACTCACTGCCGTAGAAGGCAGGAAACTGACATTCAGCATCGTGGCGGAAGACGAGAAGGGGAAGATAGGCGAAGCGACGCACGAGAGATTCGTCATCGACCGACAACGCTTCATGGCGAAAGCAAGAGGATGAAGCTGACAGGCACCGGCAGGACGGCGAAACTGACATAAAGACACCGCACGACTTGCCGCCACGACAAACTGCCAGCAAAAACTTGAAACATCAGCCTGCAAACCGAAAAAAAACGCAAAACAAAAGCAAAACGCCAGAAGATAATTGACAATAATCAAGAAATGACAAGTTTTCAGAAAAAGAAAACGTACATAATACACTATATCTGAAATAATTGATAACTTTGCATGAGGGAAATTCGAAAACAACTAACCGCAACGAGTAGATTTTCTTGATACGCTCTTACTTCAGAAACACAAAATGCGTTTTGCAGAAGCATACGACAAAGAAAGCATCATACGCATAACCGCCTGACAGGCAAACCACGAAAAAAGGATTTCAATATTTATTCAGACACCCCGTCTTGACTGTATCGACAGACATCCTTCTGCCGTACGGCATCTTTTGCGCCCTTTCGCCGACCGCTGGAGAGCCAAGCGAAAGACAGGATGACAGCGTTCTACATATTTTAAAAAAACATAATAAGTGAATGTGATGTTTGTCAGTATAAGCAAAAAGTAGTAACTTTGCCACGATTATCGCACTACAGACAAGAAAAAGAACAATATTTACATAAGACAAAAGCGTGAAAATAAAGGAAGCTATTGATGCCCTTGAACAGTTCGCGCCTCTGCCCTTGCAGGAAAGCTACGACAACGCTGGTCTGCAGGTAGGACTGACAGAGGCCGACGTCTCAGGGGTTTTATTGTGTCTTGACGTCACGGAGGACGTAGTGGAAAATGCCATACAGAAGGGCTGCAACCTCATTGTGGCACACCACCCGCTGCTCTTCAGAGGACTGAAACAAATCAGTGATGCCGACTATGTGCAACGCACGGCATGGAAAGCGATACAGCACAACATCGCCATCGTTGCCATGCACACCAATCTCGACAACGCGAACAACGGCGTCAACCATAAAATAGCAGAGAAGATAGGGCTGGACGACGTGCGCTTCCTCGCTGACACACGCACCGTCAGCGACAGATTCGGCGGGCTGACACCTACAGAACAACTAACAGGAGGCAGCGGCATCATCGGGAAACTGAAGCAGCCGATGAAAACCGAAGACTTCATCCGCCACGTCAAAACAACTTTCTCAGCCAAATGCTGCATGACAAACCAACTGCTCGAAAGAGACATACAGACAGTTGCCGTATGCGGCGGAGCCGGAGCTTTCCTCCTGAACGAGGCAAAGAGACAGCACGCCGACGCCTTCATCACGGGCGAGATGCACTATCACGAATTCTTCGGAGCGGAACAGGAGATACAGATAATGGTGATCGGACACTACGAATCTGAACAGTTCACGACACAGCTCATGCAAGAAATCATCGAACAAAGATTCGCCGGAACACCCGTCAGCCAGCACGGAAACACAAACCCGATACGATACTGGGTGTAGGGCGACAGGGCAAAAAGCAAAAACAAAGACAAAAGACAAGGCAAAACAAAAAAACAACATATACAATATTATGGCAAAGAAAACAAAGGACATGACCGTTGAGGAGAAGCTCAAGGCTCTCTATCAGCTACAGACGACACTGTCGGCAATCGACGAGAAGAAAGCTCTGCGCGGCGAACTGCCCCTCGAAGTAGAAGACCTCGAAGACGAAGTGGCAGGCCTCGCCACCCGCATAGAGAAAATCACAGCCGAGATAGACGAATTCCAGAAAGCCGTCTCGCAGAAACGCAACGAGATCGAACTTGCGAAAGAGAGCGTCGAACGCTACAAACAGCAGCTCGACACAGTGCGCAACAACCGCGAGTATGACACGCTGACAAAAGAGATAGAATTCCAGAACCTCGAAATACAACTCTGCGAGAAGAAGATAAAAGAAGCACAGGTGAAGGTGAGCGAACGCACACAAGACCGCAGCAGAGCACAGCAGACAATGGAAGAGCGCAAGAAAGACCTCGAATCAAAGCGCGCCGAACTCGACGAGATCATGGAAGAGACACGCGCCGAAGAAGAACAGCTGCGCGAAAAAGCCGACGACATCGAGCTGCGCATAGAAGCCCGCCTCTTGCAGAGCTTCAAACGCATACGCAAAAACGCGCGCAACGGACTCGGCGTCGTTTACGTTCAGCGCGACGCTTGCGGCGGCTGCTTCAACAAAATCCCGCCACAGAGACAGCTCGACATCAAGATGCACAAGAAAATCATCGTTTGCGAATACTGCGGACGCATTCTCGT
>CALZMB010000206.1 GCA_945788485.1 uncultured bacterium
CCTCACAAGTTGATATTAGTCAATAATTTATGTGTTTTTCGCATCAGAACGGCATCCCGACTGCAAAGTGGAATGTGAAGTCTCTCGAGAAGTCGGGATGCAGTATAGGGTAGTGTTCCCTGCTGTCGTTGTATGCCGGCGAGACGGCTTTCATCCCGGCGTCGAACCTGAGTATGAAGTATCCGAAGTTCAGTCGCAGACCGATGCCGTAGCCTACGGCGATTTGTTTGTAGAAGCTGTCGAAGCGGAACTGTCCTCCCGGCTGGCTCTCGTAGTTGCGCACGGTCCAGATGTTTCCGGCATCGACGAAGGCCGCGCCGTGGAGTTTCCAGAAGAGCGGGGTGCGGTATTCGATGTTCAGGTCGAGCTTTATGTCGCCTGTCTGGTTGATGAAGTCAATTCGTCCGTCTGTCCCGACAAACGCTCCGGGGCCCAGCTCGCGCACGCCCCATCCTCTGACGCTGTTTGACCCTCCGGCGAAATATCTCTTCTCGAAAGGCAGTATGCTGCTGTTGCCGTAGGGGTAGGCTATGCCGAGATGTCCGTGCATGACAAGTTCTGACGCCGTGCCGATTCTTGTGATGTGTGTGGCGTCAACGTCGCCTTTGACATATTGTGCGTATGCTATGTTGAACAGCGTGTATTGCCCGTCCTTGTTCTTGCTGAACGACGCGAGTTTCGCTATGCCGTTGAGGATGTTGCCGGCTGTCTCGAAGTTGAACTTCACGGCGTCCGTGCCGTTGTTGTATGCCACCCCGAAGCCTATCTTCGTGATGAAGAGGTCCTCGTAGTTGTATCTCAGTATGGCGTTGTTGTTTGTCGTGGATTCGAGATAGTCGTGTTTGAATGTCTCTGAAATCCATGGCATGTATATGTAGTTGAGGTCGAGCAGGTCGAAGGTGTAGCGTGTGTGGTGGTTCGGCTCAGACCAGTTGTATTTCAGTGCTGAGGAGAACATGCGGCGGTGGAACTCGGGACGGTTCTGCGAGTTGTATGCCACGGAGAGCTCGCTGTTTGAGATGACGCTGCGTTTGAAGGTGCGCGAGATGAACGGTGCGAGGAAGCGCGGGAACTGCAGCTTGCCCTCTATGCCGTATTCTATGTAGTCCTGGTTGTTGTAGCCTTCAAGCCCGGTGATGGCTTCGTATGCTCCGCGCAGCTGGAGCGAGAATGTCTCTGAGCCGTGGAAGAGGTTGCGGTTCTCGAATATCAGCGACACGGCGGCGCCGAAGTCGCCTGCGGTGTTGGTGCCTTCGGGCTGTATGGAGACGGAGTTGGGTTTTCGCGGAGACATCTGTATGTCGCAGTCCAGAAGGTTTTGTCCGCTGCCGTCCTCTGTCTCGGCGAATCTGATGTTTGTGTATTTCAGGGCCTGCAGGCGGGCGAAGCGCTGGTAGGTCTTCTCCAGTGCCGTCGCGCTGTATGGCTTGCCTTTCTGTATGATGGTGTTCTCGTCGAGTACGCTTGCCCGCAGCGGTATATCGTATTCCGGCGAGCCGGTAGAATATGTGATGTCGTTGATGACATAGCAGGGATGCCGTGTCTCTTCGGCGCGGCTGTTGGCTTTGTATGGTATCAGGGTGAGAGTGAGGCGGATGCTGTTTTCTCCCGGTATGGTGTCGGCGATGTAGCGGATGAAGTCTTTGTTGAATTTGTAGTAGCCTCTGTCCTGCAGGTATCTCACGATGCCGGAGCGTTCTTCGTTCAGCGCGGCGACGCTGAACTGCCGTCCGGCTTGCAGGCTGTAGGCGTAGCCTTCGTTCAGCAGCGAGTCTATTCTCTCGTCCTGTATGTCGTGGCGTATGCTATATATATAATAAGGTGTACCGCTTTCCACCCTGTAGTTCACCACGCATTTCGGGTTGCGCTTGTCTCTTGTCTTTGGAATGACGGCACATTCTGCCGTCACTTTTGCGTGCATATATCCCTCGTTGTTCATCGCTGTGGCGAGGTCGCGGCATGATGCCTCGGTCTTTGTCTGGTCGTATGCGAGGTGTCTCCTCTTTCCGTTCTCCATGCCCGGCATCTGGTGTACGTATGTCGCCAGGCGTCTGGTGTCCACGCTGTCGTTACCGGCGGTGATGTTCACTGCCTTTATCTCTGTCTCTCCCGGTTCGAGCTGGTTTTTCGTGGCGCATGACGTGAGTGTCAGGAGTGTGGCTATACACCCCATGCCTATGATGTCCCATATCGCATGGGATGTCTTTCCGCTTTCATGCTTCACGTTGTCCAAGTCTTGTACGTCTGTGTACTGCAGTCCTGACGGTCAGCCCGGCTGCCGTGCGGTGTCCCTGTCTCATGCAGGGCTATTTCAGCAGCTTCGCTGTCTGTCTTGTTTCTATTCTTATGCCTTTTTGCATTGCCGGCCTGTTGAATGCCCCGTCGAGTAGGAGTATTGTAGCCTTCGTGTTCTCCGGGATGACATCTACCGCCTCCTGGAGTGTCATGAAGTCGCCCCGTCCCTTGTCCGACACGACATAGTCGTAGTGTCTGATATGCTTTTTCAGTTCGGGCACGACTTCTCCTACGGCATCGGCGAGCAGTCTGCTTACCACCCGTGCGCCGTAGATGCTGTAGTGTGTGTTGTCACGTCTGCCGTCCGGGATGCTTTCCACCTCTCCGGGCTTCAGCCATACGTGCAGCTTTCTCGAGCCTACGACGCCGTGGTCCTGTTCCAGGTGGTGGCTTATGGTTGTGGCATCAACAAACGGCACGTTGTTGCGTATCGCCACGAGGCGCGGTGCGGCGGTGTAGTCGCCGTCTGTGGTGTAGTGTGTCGGCACGAGATAGAGTGTGTTCACCTCTTCGTCGCCGTATTCCAAGTCGCGCAGCGTCTCGTCGTCAGCCGTGCCGTCGTCAGCCTTCTGTGCCATGGCGTCGGCCTTGCGCTTGTCGTAGAAGAGGCGCCGTTCCACGCTGTTGAACATCACGGGGATGCCGCCTTTGGCGCGTGTCTCGTTGATGTAGCGTTCGAGTGTCGCGTCGAATGTCGTGCCGGGGTCGGTGTGGCGTATGCTGCCCGGCTTGTCGGCTTTCTCGTCGTTGTGTCCGAACTGTATGAAGACGTAGTCTCCGGGCTTTATGAGGTCCAGCACTTTCTGCCAGTGTCCTTCGCGTATGAATGAGATTGACGAGCGTCCGTTAAGTGCGTGGTTGTCAACGATGATGTCTTCGTCGAAACATCCTTGCAGCATCATGCCCCACCCGCGTTCGGGCGAGCCTTTTGATATGTCTTTGTTCGCCATGGTGGAATCTCCGACCATGAAGATTGTCGTCTTCCGTCTTGAGCCTGACGTGACGGCAAGCGTGACAGCAAGAATCATGACGAGCCATGCCGCCAGTCTGATGTGGTGTTTCATATTAGTTTTAGGTTGTTAGTTTCCGGTAGTGGCGTTCGTGACGTTATTGTCGTCCGTGATGTTATTGTCATTTGTGGCGTTCGTGATGTTATTCTCGTCCGCCAGCTTCAGATTCTCATCCTATCGCATCTATAAGCTCTTCGGGCGTGAGGAGTTTCTGTTCGCCCGTAAGCATATTCTTCAGCGTCACTTTGCCTTCCGCCATCTCGTTGTCGCCCGCAAGCGCTACGAAGGCGATGTTCTTTGCGTTGGCGTACGACATCTGCTTCTTCATCTTCACCGCATCGGGGAATACTTCGGTGCGTATGCCCCTCTCCCTTGCCTTTCTGGCGATGGGCAGGCAGTAGGCCGTCTCTTTCTCTCCGAAGTTGATGAAGAGCAGCTGTGTGGTGCTGACCGCCTCTTCCGGGTAGAGGTCGAGCTGGTTCAGCACGTCGTATATGCGGTCTGCCCCGAATGATATGCCTACTCCCGACAGTCCGGGCATTCCGAAGATGCCGGTGAGGTTGTCATACCGTCCGCCGCCGGTGATGGAGCCTATCTGCACGTCGAGGGCTTTTACCTCGAAGATGGCGCCCGTGTAGTAGTTCAGTCCTCGTGCGAGGGTGAGGTCGAGCTGTATCTCGTTCTTTAGCGTACCCTTCAGCATGTCAAGGATATACTGGCATTCCGCCACGCCTTTCAGTCCGGTCTCGCTTCCGCCAAGCACCTCGCGTATGGTCTGCAGCTTCTCGTCGTTCGTGCCTTCGAGTTTGATGATGGGCTGCAGTTTCTCTATGGCGGCGTCAGAGAGGCCGTTGGCGCGCAGCTCGTCGTTGACGGCTTCGAGGCCTATCTTGTCGAGCTTGTCGATGGCTACGGTGATA
>CALZMB010000207.1 GCA_945788485.1 uncultured bacterium
TGAATATATGCCCCATGACGACAAGCAGGATTGTCATGCCTTTCATGCGGTCGATATAGAGGATTCGGTCTTTCATTCGTCTGATAACATTCGTTTGCGAATGCAAAACTACGAATTAATTTTCGTTAACCGTTATCCTGCATCAATAATATGCGTTGTTTTAAGATAAATTATTATTTTCCGTAATCGGGAATAATTGAATGGTGGTGTTAAAGGCAATGAGTAGCGGCACAAGAGGCTATGAATGGTGGTGCTAAAGGCTACGGGTTGTGCTGCAAGAAAGAGCCTTTGGGCATCGTATGGTAGCAGTCGAAAGTTCGTATGGTAGCGGTCAAAAGTTCGTATGGTAGCAGTCAAAAGTTCGTTTGATAGCAGTCGATAGTTTGCATTGATCAGCCTGGAAGGCTGTACTAAGCGAAGCGGTCGTAACCCTGGACAAAGTCCAGGGGATAAAAGGGCAGAGCAACTGTCTGGAAGACAGTACCTTGTTATGTCTTTACGGAGGCGAGGTACTGCCTTCCAGGCAGTTGTTTGGCATCGACATCCCGAGGACTTCGTCCCCGGTTACGACCGCTTCGCTTAGTACAGCCTTCCAGGCTGGTCGTCAACTCGTCAACTTGTCAACTCGTCAACTTGTCAACTAAAAGAATCAACTTGTCAACTCGTCAACCCATCAACAAAAAGAGATTTGTCCTTGGACCCACTGACCAAAGGGAGGTAAACAACTCGTCAACTTGTCAACTCGTCAACTTGTCAACTAAAAAGAATAAAATTCATCACTTTTTCGCTCATTCTTTTGGTGCATAACATAATTCTTGCTATCTTTGTCGGAGAAAAAACATACGCCATAAACAGCAAAGACTATGAAACGCTTTTTCCTTTCGGCGGCGCTGACGCTGCCACTTGCTCTCTCCGCCGCCGCACAGACGATGACGGAATGGAAAGACATGTCCGTGAACGACGTCAACCGCCTGCCGCTTCACACCACCGCTTTCCCGTTCGAGAACCTCGACGCCGCCTCGGCGAGCCGCATCGAATCGTCGCGCTATCTCTCCATCAACGGCGAATGGCGCTTCTTCTGGACCGAACACGCCACGGACTCCATACCCGCCGGATTCTCCGACCCGCAGTTTGACGACAAAGAGTGGGGATGGATGACCGTGCCGGGGATGTGGGAGCTGCAGAAAGGACCCGACGGGAAAAAGCCCGCCGAACGCCGGCAGAAAGACGCATACGGCGTGCCGGTGTATGTGAACATGGGCTTTGCATGGCACCGGCAATACAAGAACAATCCGCCGGAGCCGCCTGTGGAGAAGAACCACATCGGCATCTACCGCCGCAACATCATCGTGCCGCAGGCTTGGTGCGCCTCTGCAAAGACAAAGGCGAGAGGCAAGGGCGACGCGAAGAAGAGCGCAGCGACGGCAGGGAACGATGCCGGGCAGCAGATAATACTGCATCTCGGCGGCGTGTCGTCGTGCGTGTATGTATGGATGAACGGCGAGTTTGTGGGATATGCCGAGGATTCGAAGACTGCGGCGGAGTTTGACGTAACGCCATACGCGCGAGCAGGCGTGAACCAGCTGACGATGAAGGTGTACAGATGGTGCGACGGCTCGTACTGCGAAGACCAGGACGCATGGAGGCTGACGGGCATCTCGCGCAACGCGTATCTCTACGCACGAGACGCAGCGACGCACATAGACAACCTGCAGCTCACCGCCAACGCCGACGGACTGCTGCATATAGCAGCACAGGTGACGGGGAAGGCAAGCATCACATACAAGCTATGGGACAAAGCGGGGAACATCGTGGCGGAGAAAGAGGCTATGGCATCTGGCAACGGCGCGACTGTCGTGACAGACATAAAGATTGAACAGCCGAAGCTGTGGAGCGCAGAGACACCGTATCTCTACAGGCTCACGGCAGAGGTGAAGAGAGCGAAGAAGACTACGGCAAAGAAAGCCGCGAAGACCGCGGAGGCGGCGGAAAGCGTCGAAACGGTGGAGGTGATGACACAGAACGTGGGCTTCAGGACTGTGGAGATGAAAGACGGGCAGATGCTCGTCAACGGGAAGCCTATATATATAAAAGGCGTTGACAGGCATGAGATAGACCCCGACGGAGGGTATGTCATGACAGAAGAGCGCATGATAGGCGACATACAGCGGCTGAAGGAGTTCAACTTCAACGCCGTGAGGACAAGCCACTACCCTAACGACCCGCTGTGGTATGACCTCTGCGACGAATACGGCATCTACGTCTGCGCCGAGGCGAACCAGGAGAGCCACGCCTTCGGATTCAACAAGCCGAAGGCCGGGAAGACGAACCCGGCAGCGACACCGCTCTTCGCGAAGCAGATAATGGAGCGCAACCAGCACAACGTGCTCGCGCATTTCAACCACCCATCGATCATCACATGGTCGATGGGCAACGAGACAGTGGATAGCGAGAACTTCACCGCGGTGTATAAATGGATAAAGGAGACCGACACCTCGCGACCCATACAATGGCATCCGACACGCGAGGGAGACAACACCGAAATCTTCTGCCCCATGTATCTCAGCCAGAAAGGGGCGAGAGACTATGCCGCCGACCCCGCGAAACGCAAGCCGCTGATACAGTGCGAATACTCGCACGCCATGGGCAACTCGTCGGGAGGATTCAAAGAATACTGGGACCTCGTAAGACAATATCCGCGCTATCAGGGCGGGTATATCTGGGACTTCGCCGACCAGGCGCTACGCGTCGCGCCGAACAAATACCGCTACGGCGGCGACTATGACCCTACAGACCCTTCGGACAACAACTTCAACTGCAACGGCGTCTTCATGCCCGACCGCACACCCTCGCCGCAGGCATACGAGGTGAAGCACCAGCAGCAGAACATCTGGAGCAGAGCCATCGACCTGAAGGCAGGACGCATAAGCGTCTTCAACGAGAACTTCTTCCGACCGCTCGACAACATCGGGCTGCACTGGCAGCTCATGCACGACGGGACAGTGGCGCAGGAGGGGGACATAGACATCGACGCGATGAACATACAGCCGCAGACAGAGGCGACGGTGGACATCCCGTACCAGCTGTACGACCTCGACGGAGAGGTGATTCTGAACCTCTCGTACCGGCTGCTGAACGACGAGCCGATGCTGAAGGCAGGACATGAGGTGGCATACCAGCAGCTCGCGCTGTCGGACTTCGCCTACGGCATGTACATCGCGACGGATGTGCCGGAGGGAGACTTGACGAAAATACAGGACAAACTGGAGAAGAAGCTGCAGAAACAGGCGGCACAGATGGCGAAGGGAAAGACGGTGAAGATGCACGAGGCAGTGCCCGCCGCTCTCGCGATGGAGAACATCAGGCCGAACTTCTGGAGAGCCGTGACGGACAACGACATGGGCGCAGGGCTGCATAACAGCCGCAACGTGTGGAAGAACCCGACAGTGAAACTCACGCAGTCTGCCATCGCCGACGGAAAAGCCCTGTTCTTCGACAAGAAAGAGAAAGTCTCCATAATGAAGAACATCTACGACATGCCGGAGGTGAACGCCACGCTGACAATGACATACACAACCTATCCCGGCGGCATCGTAGAACTGCTGATGCACTTCGCGCCGAAGTCTGCCGGCGCCGATATGCCGAACATGATGCGCTTCGGAGTGAGAGGCGACCTCTCGTTCACGGCACAGCAACTCGCTTTCTACGGACGCGGGCCGCAGGAGAACTACAGCGACCGCAACAGCGGAGCAAGGCTCGGAGTGTATCGACAGACCGTAGATGAGCAGTTCTTCCCGTACATGAGACCGCAGGCGACGGGGACAAAGACCGACGTGAGATGGATTGAGATAGGCAACTACCGCATCATGTCTGACAGACCACTGTCTTTCTCAGCCCTCAACTACACACGCGAAGAGCTGGACGAGACCTGCGTAGCCGAACCCACAGGACAGGACAAGGGAAAGGACAAGCACCAGAGACACCCCTACGACCTGAAGAAGGCAGACCATGTGGAACTGTCGATAGACCTCGCGGAAGCGGGCGTAGGCGGCATAAACAGCTGGAGCAAAGACGCGGAATGCCTGCCGCAATACCGCATACCATACGGAGAAAAGACACTCCGCCTGTTCTTTATACCGAAAAATTGATTTTTACAGTTGACAAGTTGATAGTTTTAGTTGAC
>CALZMB010000208.1 GCA_945788485.1 uncultured bacterium
ATTGGCTTCGGCTCGATGAGGAAGGTGCCGGTGAAGCCCTTGCTGCGCGCGTAGTCGCGTGCCATGCCCAGCATCATCGCCATGTGCTCTTTCTCGCGCTTCTGGTCGGTGTTCAGCAGTGACATATATCCTTCTCTGCCGCCCCAGAACACATAGTTCTCCGCGCCAAGCTCGATGCCGGCGTCGATGGCGTTCTTTATCTGCACGATGGCTCTTGCCACAACGTCGAAGTCTGGGTTTGTCGATGCGCCGTTCATGTAGCGAGCGTTGCTGAAGACGTTGGCGGTTGACCACAGCAGCTTGATGCCGGTCTCCTGCATCTTCTCTTTCAGATATGCCACGATGGCCTTCAGGTTTGCCTCATATTCCTCTACGCTGTTGCCTTCTGACACGAGATCCACGTCATGGAAGCAGAAATACGGTATGCCGAGTTTCTGCATAATCTCGAAGCCGGCGTCTGCCTTCTGCTTTGCCACAGCGACAGGGTCGTCAGCCTTGTTCCAAGGGAATGCCTTTGTGCCGCCGCCGAACTGGTCGCCGCCCTCTGCACACAGTGTGTGCCACCATGCCATAGCGAAGCGAAGCCACTCTTTCATCGGCTTGCCCATAATCACTTTCTCTGCATCGTAATAGTGGAATGCCATCGGATTCTTTGAATCCTTGCCCTCAAACGGTATCTTGCCGATTTGCGGGAAATACTCTTTTGCCATAGTTTTTTATTTTTTTATAATAGGTTAGTAATTTTCGTGTTTATATTACTATCAACTTGTCAACTTGTTTACTCGTTTACTTGTCAACTATTTTCTCTTCCCCCTCCTGAAGGTGTAGTATCTCGCTGCCCTATGGCTCACGCCGTCCTCCTTCTCGTCCAACGGCACGACATACGGCATCTGCGCTATCTTCTTGTGGAAGTTCTTGAAGTCGTAGCCCACTCCAGTCACCGTCTCCATCACCGTCCTCAGCTGCGTGGCGGTGAATTTCCTCGGCAGCAGGCTGAAGAGCATTGTCGTGTCGAGCATCGCCGCGTCACGCACCGATTCCACGGCAGCCTCAACCAACTCGTTGTGGTCGAACGCCAGCTTCGGCAGTTGGCTCACCGGCACCCAGTGCGCCTCGAAACCCTCTTTCAGCTTCACCTTGCGGTTTATTCTCAGCAGCGCCGTGTAGGCTATCGTCACGATGCGCTCGATGTTATGCTCCAGGTTGTGGAAGCGTTTCAGCCACACCGCGTCGTCGGGATTCTCCAAACGGTCGGCGCCGCCGAACGCCCGGAACTGTATCATCGGCACCTGCGACAGCCCCGTCAGCTCATACAGCACTCTCCGCGCCGCCTCGTCCAAGCTCTCGTCCATATAGATGAGACTGCCCGGCAGTTTGAAGCTGCCCGTACTCTCGGCGCCGCCGGTGCTGCATTGTCTTACAACGAGCACATTCAGCTGCTGGTCGTCGAAGCCGAGCAACACGCAGTCAACAGAGACGTATGGGTTTATCGTGTGCGACATTTTCTTTGGCGGGTGACTGTTCCGGCATTCGGCCGGACCATCAGGTTAGTTAGTTGGCTTGACAGATTTCTGCGTGCAAATTTAAGCATAATATCCTTTACAGCAAAACAAAACCATGTTTTTTTTATTATGCCTTATCATATTTTTTAAGATAATGGACTTTTTCGTACTTTCTACGATAAGCACACCTTTATTTATATCGTAAGTCATACGATAAGCCCCATCCTCCCGACCCGTTGTCATCATCATATCATCCGCCATCCCCGATGATACTTTCTTGACCATCTTCCGGCGTCAGAAAATCTGTTGTTTTCTGCCCGGAAACATGCTTTTCGGCACGTTTTTATGTCATTTCAAGTCTAAGAATGACTATTTTCTGACGGGCGACACTCAAAATTGAAGCCTGAAATAGACTATCTTACACTCTCAAATAGTCAATCTCACGTCCTCAAATAGTCAACCTTGCATCGTAAAATAGTCTTTCTTGCCGCCCGAACCACCTGTTTTTCATCGCTGCGAGCACACCAGAAATCCATATATCATTGAATATCAACATTATACAGAAACCATCGGAAAATCACCGAAAAATCCTGCCCGCCGTCCCTCATCGGCGAATTTCCCGTTTTTTATATGCTAAGATAGTATCATCACTAAGCTTTTCCGCCCGCGGCTGATACTTTCTTATCCTCTCAGCCGGCATTCTCTCTCCCACTGCGGCAACCCCGCCACCTTTTAAGGTAGGTTCTATAAATGCCCACCGTCAAATTATGACAAAGCGCATTTATAGAACCTACCTTTAATTTATGTGAAAGAAAACATATAATATAATATTATGTTAATATTTTTCTGTAATTTTGCAGATTGAAACAGTATTATCACACAGACTATGAAAGATAGCGCGATTATAGTCAGCGGAGGCATGGACAGCATCACGCTGCTATATGACCATCACGACGACATTGCACTTGCAATATCCTTCAATTACGGCAGTAACCACAACAGCCGTGAGCTGCCATTTGCTTCCCTGCACTGTCAGCGGCTCAACATCCCCCACATCACCATCGACCTCGATTTCATGCACAGATACTTTGAGAGCTCTTTGCTCCAAGGCGCCGACGCCATTCCGGAAGGGCACTACGAGGACAGCAATATGTTGTCCACCGTGGTGCCCTTCCGTAATGGCATCATGCTCAGCATCGCTGTCGGCATAGCGGAGAGCCACGGGCTGCGCCGCGTCTTCATAGCCAACCACGGCGGCGACCACGCCATCTACCCCGACTGCCGCCGCCAATTCATCGATGCCATGACGGCGGCGACACAGGCGGGCACATACGCCAAAGTGGAGATTGCCGCGCCCTACACCGACATCTCCAAGGCTGACATCGCGCGCATCGGCAAACGCATCGGCATCGACTATGCAGAGACATGGAGCTGCTACAAAGGCGGAGACACACACTGCGGCAAGTGCGGCACATGCGTCGAGCGCATCGAGGCGCTCCGCGACGCCGGCATCACCGACACCACCCCCTACGCCCTTTAGCCACCGCCCCTCCCCTCAAAAAAAAACTTAACCAACAAAATATCCCTCAAATGAAAAAACAACTGAAGAAAGTCCTTGTCCTCGGATCCGGCGCGTTGAAGATCGGCCAGGCGGGCGAGTTTGACTATTCCGGCTCGCAGGCCCTCAAAGCCTTGCGCGAAGAAGGCATCCGCTCTATCCTCATCAACCCCAACGTCGCTACCATACAGACAAGCGAAGGCATCGCAGACAAAGTCTATTTCATGCCGGTCAACACGCATTTCGTCACAGAGATAATAAAGAAGGAACGCCCGGACGGCATACTCCTCGCCTTCGGCGGACAGACAGCCCTCAACTGCGGCACTGAGCTGTATCTCAACGGCACGCTGAAAGAATACGGCGTAGAGGTGCTCGGCACCAGCGTAGAGGCTATCATGAACACCGAAGACCGCGACCTCTTCGTCAAAGAACTGGCGAAAGTCAATCTCAAAGTGCCGGTGTCGCAGGCGTGCGAGACGCTCGACGACGCCATCGCCACCGCACGCCGCATCGGCTATCCTATCATGATACGCTCCGCCTACGCCCTCGGAGGCCTCGGCTCGGGCGTATGCCCCGACGAGCAGACGTTCCGCGAGATTGCAGAATCGGCGTTCACCTTCGCGCCGCAGGTGCTTGTCGAAGAATCCTTGAAAGGATGGAAAGAGATTGAGTTTGAGGTGATACGCGACGCCAACGACCGCTGCTTCACCGTTGCCTCGATGGAGAACTTCGACCCCCTCGGCATACACACCGGCGAGTCTATCGTCGTCGCCCCCACCTGCTCGCTCTCCGATGAACAAGTGAAATACCTTCAGGACATCGCGGTGAAATGCGTGCGACATCTGAACATCGTCGGCGAGTGCAACATACAGTACGCCTTCAACGCTGAGACGAACGACTACCGCATCATAGAAATCAACGCGCGCCTCTCGCGCTCGTCCGCCCTCGCCTCGAAAGCCACCGGCTATCCCCTCGCCTTCGTGGCGGCGAAGATCGCCCTCGGCTACACACTCGACCAGATTGGCGAGCAGGGCACGCCCAACTCCGCCTATCAGGCGCCCGACCTCGACTATATGATATGCAAGATTCCGCGATGGGACCTCACCAAGTTCGCCGGCGT
>CALZMB010000209.1 GCA_945788485.1 uncultured bacterium
AAGACCACGTGCGGCAGAGAATGTGCCGAGTTCGAGAAGCGGCGTGTTGCCGATAAGCTCTGTAAGTTTTTTTGCTATTGCCATAGTTGTAATGTTTTATATGTTATTTTTTAATGTTTTATGCTTCATGTTTACGGGTGCAAAATTACGCACTTTCCGCCACTCTCGCAATACCAAACGTTTGGTATATGATATGTAAGATTTATAGTAATTGCGCGTCTATGCCCCGAAAACAGGGCGTTCACCTTATAATATATGCGCGGGCGTGTTCTTAATTAATAATAAAAAATGTATGAAAATGTATGTGATACAGATTTTTTATAGTACATTTGCATGATGATTGCCGCCGGCGAGCCGCGCTGCCCATGGTCTGGAGCGGCGCGGGGGAAGGCGGAGAAAGTGAAACCATAATATCAGAAAATGAATATACTTGAACTATCAGAACAGGAGATTGTCAGAAGACAGTCGTTGGAAGAGTTGCGCAATATGGGCATCGACCCGTATCCTGCCGCAGAATATCCCGTTGACGCATACAGCGACGACATCGTCGCCAATTTCACCGAGCCGGAGCTGGACGCTGAGGGCAACGCCGTGCGCGAGAGCATGAGGCAGGTGTCTATCGCCGGGCGCATGATGACACAGCGCATCATGGGCAAGGCGGCGTTCATCGAGCTGCAGGATTCGAAAGGCCGCGTGCAGGTCTATGTCACACGCGACGACCTCTGTCCGGGAGAGGACAAAGACATGTATAACAAGGTGTTCAAGAAGCTGCTCGACATCGGCGACTTCATCGGCGTGAAAGGCTTCGTATTCCGCACGCAGACAGGAGAAATCTCTGTCCATGCGCAGGAGCTGACGCTGCTGTCGAAATCGCTCAAGCCGCTGCCTATAGTGAAATACAAGGACGGCGTGGCATACGACAAGTTTGAAGACCCGGAGCAGAGATACCGCCAGAGATATGTCGATCTCGTCGTCAACGACGGCGTGAAGGAGACGTTCCTCAAACGCGCCACAGTGGTGCGCACACTGAGACGGGTGCTCGACGAAGCGGGCTACACCGAGGTGGAGACACCTATCCTGCAGTCTATCGCCGGAGGCGCGTCGGCACGCCCTTTCATCACACACTTCAACGCCCTCAACGTGCCGATGTATATGCGCATCGCAACGGAGCTGTATCTCAAGCGCCTCATCGTCGGAGGATTTGAAGGCGTGTATGAGATAGGCAAGAACTTCCGCAACGAAGGCATGGACAAGAACCATAACCCGGAGTTCACCTGCATGGAGTTGTATGTCTCGTACAAAGACTACAACTGGATGATGTCGTTCACCGAGAAACTGCTTGAGACAATATGCATCGCCGTCAACGGCAAGCCCGAGACGGAGTTTGACGGCAAGACGATATCGTTCAAGGCCCCGTTCCGCCGCCTGCCAATCCTCGACGCCATCAAGGAGAAGACGGGCTACGACCTCAACGGCATGAGCGAAGACGAGATGCGCGAGACGGCGAAGAAACTGGGCATCGAGGTGGACGAGACGATGGGCAAAGGCAAACTCATCGACGAAATCTTCGGCGAGACATGCGAAGGCTCGTTCATTCAGCCTACATTCATCACCGACTATCCTGTCGAGATGTCGCCACTGACAAAGATGCACCGCAGCAAACCGGGGCTCACCGAGCGTTTCGAACTCATGGTGAACGGAAAGGAACTGGCGAACGCCTACTCTGAGCTGAACGACCCCATCGACCAGGAAGAACGCTTCGTAGAGCAGATGAAACTCGCCGACAAAGGCGACGACGAGGCGATGATCATCGACCACGACTTCCTCCGCTCGCTGCAATACGGCATGCCGCCCACATCAGGCATCGGCATAGGCATCGACCGCCTCGTCATGCTCATGACAGGCAATGCGTTCATACAGGAGGTGCTCTTCTTCCCGCAGATGAAGCCAGAGCCGAAGCAGCCTAAGTCTTCAGCGGCAGAATGGGCGGCTGTCGGAGTGGCAGAAGAGTGGGTGCCGCTGTTCAACAAAGCCGGCTACTACCTCGTCAGCGACATAAAGAACGTCAAGGCTCAGAAGCTGCAGATGGATGTATGCGGCGTCAACAAGAAATACAAGCTCGGGCTGGACAACCCGAAGGTTGACGAATTCCAGGCATATATCGACAAGGCGCAGGCATAAGGCTGCGCCGGAAACTATGGCGAAGAGGAATCGCAGCCGGCACTCAACCGGGCGCGGTTCTTCTTCGCCACTGACATTTCACAACATCCCCTCTCCCCATACGCACAAACAGGAGAGGATGTTTCACCAAACACGTTTCGCCTGCCAAAAGGAAACGGGCAGCGGCAAACGCGCCGCAGCCGCGCCAAGGCGGCGAAACGCAGGCAAAGCCACAGAAACCGAACCATCCCGCATGTTCCAATGTAATTCAATAGCCATCATAGGAGGCGGCAGCTGGGCAACCGCCATAGCGAAGATTGTGGTGAGACACACTCACCACATAGGCTGGTATATGCGCCGCGACGACCGTATAGAGGATTTCAGACGCCTCCAGCACAACCCCGCCTACCTCACCAGCGTGCATTTCAACATCGACGAGATATACTTCTCGTCAAACCTCAACGACATCGTGCAACGATATGACACCCTCGTCTTCGTCACACCGTCGCCCTACCTGAAAAACCATCTGAAGAAACTGCGCACACGACTGTCAGAAAAGTTCATCGTCACTGCAATCAAAGGCATCGTGCCCGACGAGAACCTCGTCTGCTCAGAATATTTCCACCAGGTGTATGACGTGCCATACAGCAATCTCGCCTGCATAGGCGGGCCAAGCCATGCTGAAGAGGTGGCGCTCGAACGACTGTCATACCTCACCGTAGGATGCGCCGACCTGGAGAAGGCGCAGGCTTTCGCCGACGTGCTCGCGTCTGACTTCATAAAGACGAAACTGTCGGAAGACGTGCTCGGGATAGAGTACGCCTCGGTGCTGAAGAACGTCTATGCCATCGCCGCCGGCATCTGCTCAGGGCTGAAATACGGCGACAACTTCCAGGCTGTGCTCATGACAAACGCGCTGCAAGAGATGAACCGCTTCCTCACCATCATAAAAGAGCAGCAGCAATCAGAGGGCAGCCTCTCGCTGACAAGACAGTCCGGGCACGACCTCTCTATAATCGATTCGGCTTACATGGGCGACCTCCTCGTCACAGGATATTCCAACTTCTCCCGAAACCGCACCTTCGGCTCAATGATAGGAAAGGGATATTCAGTCAAATCCGCACAGATAGAGATGGAAATGATAGCAGAAGGATATTTCGGCACGAAGTGCATGAAGGAAATCAACAGGCACCTGCACGTCAACATGCCTATCCTCGACGCCGTCTATAACATCCTCTACGAGCACATCGCGCCGCAGATAGAAATCCGGCTTCTGACTGATTCGTTCAGATAAGCCACAAGACGGGAGGCATACGACACATGAGTATCAGATGCCTGATGAAAGAATATCCGCCTTCCACAAGCCGGCATTGGAGCAATCACAAGATATACTATGACAGCATATATGTCCACGCACCTGCGCCACTGGCAAGAATTGCGCTCTACAATCGCTTGCGACGTCAGAAGCGCAAGCCTCGCTGATGGGTACGAAGAATAGAAAAACGGAAATAACAAAAACAGACAAGACATCACACCTTGGCAACTTGCCTGTGTGATGTCTTGTCCGTTTTGTGTCTCGTGGTGTCATGTCGCAACACCCCGATGATTATTTTATCTCATGTGTCGGTGAGACAAGTCCTGCCACCAAGATTGTTGTATATCGCGTGTCGATGAGACAAGTCCTGTCACAAAGATTGTTGTATGTCGCGTGTCGGTGAGACAAGTCCTGTCACAAAGATTGTTGTATGTCGCGTGTCGGTGAGACAAGTCCTGCCACAAAGATGTTTGTTGCTTGTGAGAATGCAGCCTACGCCTTTGCAGCAGCACACAATGCCTTCACGGCAGCGGTCCATCCGCTATATGCCTTCTGCACGGCAGCGGTGTCAGGCAGCGGCATTGTCGTCGCCGCGCATTGCCATGCCTTCTCTGCATCTGCGAAGCTTGCCCATGCGCCGAGCGCGAAACGGTTCATCACCAATGCTCCGAAAGCAGACGCGTCTTCCACT
>CALZMB010000210.1 GCA_945788485.1 uncultured bacterium
TTTCGTATAACCTTATAAATACTTTAAATAATGACTAAAAAAGAATTAAATCCTGCAATCAGTTCTCACATTGCGGATATTCAGCGTTGTTCTTCGGCAAGTGGTGTCTTTGACGAGTTTGCGAAAATCAACCGCATTCCCCGCCAGTCGAAACATGAAGAGCAGATGATTGCGTACCTTCGTGGCGTAGGCGAAGAGCTCGGCTTGCCCACTGTTGTCGATGAGACGGGCAATGTCATCATCCGCAAGCCTGCCACTCCTGGCATGGAGGACAAGCCGTGCGTCATCCTTCAGTCGCACATGGACATGGTGTGTGAGAGCCTGCACGGAAGAGAAATCAATTTTCAGACCGACCCTATCGAGACATATATCGACGGCGAATGGCTGTGTGCCGACCGCACCACACTCGGCGCTGACGACGGCATCGGCTGTGCCATGGAGCTTGCTCTGCTGCGTGCCGACAATATCGAACATGGCCCGGTTGAATGTGTGTTCACCGTTGATGAGGAAACCGGCCTGACCGGCGCGATAGGCATGAAACCGGGTTTCATGACCGGCGACTATCTCATCAACCTTGATTCAGAAGACGAGGGACAGTTCTTCATCTCATGTGCCGGCGGTGTGAACACCACCGCGAAGTTCTCTTTCCAGCGCATCGCCGCCCCGCAGGGCTATTTCTTCCTCGAAGCAGGTGTGAAAGGTCTTGTCGGAGGACATTCTGGCGACGACATAAACAAGAAGCGCGCCAATGCCATCAAGCTCCTGACACGTTTCCTCTACAACCAGATGAACAAGATGCCTCTCTATCTCGCAAGTTTCGACTGCGGCAAGGCGCACAACGCCATACCCCGTGAGGGCACCGTGGTGTTTGCCGTGCCGGCATCTCTGAAAGAGAATGTGAAAGCCGAATGGAATGTCTATGTCTCTGATATTGAGAACGAATATCATGTCAGTGAGGGCAAGCAGGAGCTTTCTCTCGCTTCTGCAGAGCCTCAGGATGTCATTGACGCAGATGCGACAAAGCGTATCGTGCTTGCGCTGCAGGCTGTTGACAACGGCATCATGAACATGTGCCAGGACGAGGAACTGGCATGGCTTGTCGAGACATCAAGCAATCTCGCGAGTGTGCATACGTCTGCGAACGAGGCTGTTGTCGTCACATCACAACGCTCGTGCGTCATGAGCCAGCTCGCCAACATGGCAGCTACAGTGAAATCATGCTTCCTCCTCGCCGGTGCAGAGGTGGAGCAGGGCGACGGCTATCCTGCTTGGCAGCCGAGAGCCAACAGCCACCTTGTCGATGTGACGGTGAAGACCTACCGCGAACTCTTCGGCAAAGAGCCGAAAGTGCTGGGCATACATGCCGGACTTGAGTGCGGCCTCTTCTCTGAACGCTATCCTAATCTCGACATGGTGAGCATGGGACCGACGCTGCGCGGCGTGCATACGCCAGAGGAGCGGCTGCTCATCCCTACAGTACAGATGGTTTGGGACCACCTGCTGCTCATCCTGAAGAATATCTGATTCATTTTTTTCGTAGTTGATAAGTTGACGAGTTGACGCGTAAACAAGTTGATAGTATTTGAGTGGTGAGGTTTTTAGTTGACACAATCAATACCTTGTCAACTAAGACAATTAGCTCGTCAACTTGTTTGCTTGTCAACTCGTCAACTAAAATATATTACCAGTGACAGAAAATCTACTTTTCCGGCTTCTCGTTTCCGCATTATTGCTCAATCTTTGTTTCTTGCCGACCAAGGCTAAGGCAGAGAACCAGCCAAAGCACGAGGTGAGGGCGGTGTGGCTCACCACGATAGGCGGCATTGACTGGCCTCACAACTACGCCAACACGCCCGGTGCCGTTGAACGGCAGAAGCAGGAGCTGCGCTCAGTCCTTGACAAACTGAAGCACGCGAACATCAACACCGTGCTGTTGCAGACACGCATACGCGCCACCGCCATCTTCCCCACGACGAAAGCGAGCGGCAATGAGCCGTGGGACGGCTGCCTGTCAGGCAAACCGGGCACGAGTCCCGGATACGACGCCTTGCAGTTTGCCATCGACGAATGTCATGCGCGCGGCATGTACCTGCACGCATGGGTGGTGACGATACCTGTCGGGAAATGGAACTCATACGGCTGCCGCACATTGAGAGAGAGGCAAGGCTCGCTCGTGATGCGCATCGGAGAAGAGGGTTTCATGAATCCTGCCGACGCCCGCACCGCCGCATATCTCGCTGACTATTGCCGTGACATCGCCCGCCGGTATGACATCGACGGCATTCATCTCGACTATATCCGCTATCCCGAAACGATGCGCAAGATGCCGAAGGCAGACGAGGGCAGGCGCAACATTACGCGCATCGTGCGCGCCATCCGCGACGCTGTGAAAAAGGAGAAGCCGTGGGTGAGGCTGAGCTGCTCGCCGATAGGCAAACATGACGACACCCGCGCCCGTACCAAGCGGCTGCTGAAGGCTGCCGGTGCCGAGAAGGTCTTCGGTCTGGACGAGATCATGACTGAATCCATTGACGGCAGCGGCTGGAATGCCCGCTCGCGTGTCTGTCAGGATGCGAAAGAATGGATGCGCTGCGGATTGATGGATATGGAATTTCCGATGATGTATTTCAAAGGAAAACATTTCTATCCGTTCGTAGTGGATTGGCAGGAAGGCAGTTATGGCAAGGATGTAGTGCCGGGATTAGGCATCTATTTCCTTCATCCGCGAGAAAAGGACTGGAATCTCACCGACATCACCCGCCAGCTCTATGTGTCGCGTTCGTTGGATATGGGTTTCTGTCTCTTCCGCTCGAAATTCTTCACCGACAACACCAAAGGCCTGTATGATTTTGTCAGCAACCATTTCTGCACTTATCCGGCTCTCCCGCGCCCTTTGGCGTCGTCGTTCCTTCCGCCAATGGCTCCTGAGCGTCTCTTCGTGTCGCGTTCAGACAAAGGCGTTTCGTTGCATTGGGAAGGTGCTGTTGACCGCAGCGACGGCGACCGTCTGACGTACAACGTATATGCTTCGCCGACCTATCCCGTCGATACAGAAGATGCCCGCCACCTCATGCTTGCCAACATCTCCCGCGGTGATGTCTTTGTCCCTCACACCTCTTCTCCTACAGGCAGGATGTATTATGCCGTTACAGCCACGGACAGATATTGCAACGAGAGCGAGGCTCGCCAGGAACCTGCCGTGACAAATGGCAGTCAGAAGATTGTCCGTCCCGGCTCGTGGTGGGTGACGCATCCTTTGGGCAGATAACGGTTTATAAGGGACTATGAAAACGTCCCGCAGGATTGTTCAGCAATCTTTGCGGGACGTTTTCTCTTTGCGCTATGGCATCATCACGCGCCAAATCGGACAGCGGTTGAGGGCAGATGTATGTATCATGAAGACATGAAAAACGCATAATCATCTAACATTTTATCATAAATCAGCGTTGTTGCGCTACTTTTTGTTTTGCAGGCATTTTAACATTTTCTCTCTTGCTGAAACGTAAAAATATTGTAGAAAACACTTGTTGATGAGCCGGAAAAACGTGATTTCCGGCACTAAAGGCAGTAATCTGTGGTACAAGACTGACTATTTTATAGTTCAAAACAGTCTATTCGAGACCGTAAGATAGTCAAAACGTGACCGCTAAATAGTCAATCTTGCACCATTATGTCCCTGTTTTTGGCTTCTGACAGGTGTAAAACCAAGGCTGATGTGGTGTAACATCTTGATGGTCAATAGTTTATGTATAACGCGGAATCCTGCGCACAGATGATGATGGACAGAGCCTCCGTGACCTGTAGCGTCTGTATTCGCGTTTTAACTATTGTTAATTCTGACATTTTGTAAATCGGCAATGACACTGGCGTGTTGCTTGCGATGTAAGCGATGAGCCGTTTGAAAACAGATAATCCCGTATTATTCATAAGCCTTTATTTCTCAGAATGGCAGTGAATAATACGGGTTGTAACTGATGAGACTATATCACGTCATAAATTAAATCTTGTCGAAAGCCTGTTTCAGGTCGTCAATGATGTCGTTGATATGCTCTACGCCGACAGACAGGCGCACTGTCGAAGGCGTGATGTGTTGAGAGGCAAGCTCTTCGGGCGACATCTGCGAGTGGGTGGTGGTGTAGGGGTGTATGACA
>CALZMB010000211.1 GCA_945788485.1 uncultured bacterium
ACGAGAGATACGGAGGCATGGAGATTCTCAGAGGCGAACGCTCGTCACACTACAAAGCGTTCATCAACAACTGCTTCAAGCTCTGCCCGCGCCAAGCCCTGCACGCACAGACACTCGGCTTCGTCCATCCCGACACAAAACAGCAGATGGACTTCTCGTCGCTCATGCCCGACGACCTGCAAGCCCTCATCAACCATTGGAGAAAATATATTTCGTAGTAATTATGGTTGACGAGTTGACGAGTTGACAAGTTGACAAGTTATATGTACTGTCAGTTCAAAAACAGTCAACTCAAAAACAGTCAACTTGTAAACTCGTCAACTTGAAAACTCGTTAACTTGTAAACTCGTTAACTTGTAAACTCGTTAACTCAAAAGAGAACCAATTCGTTAACTCGTCAACTTGTCAACTTGTCAACTTATTAAACAAAACAAACATAAAACAATGAAACGTACAATAGCCATAGTATGCGGAGGCGACTCCAGCGAACATGATGTCTCAATGCGGTCAGGCCAGGGACTCTACTCCTTTTTCGACAAAGAACGCTACAATATATATATCGTCGAAATGAAAGGGACAGACTGGAACGTACACCTCGACGACGGCAGCACAGCACGCATAGACAAAAATGACTTCTCATTCAGGTCAAAAGGCAAAAGGGTGCATTTCGACTACGCATACATCACCATACACGGCACACCAGGAGAGAACGGCGTGCTGCAAGGATATTTCGACCTACTCCACATACCCTACTCCACCAGCGGCGTCCTCGTCGAAGCACTCACCTTCGACAAGTTCGCGCTCAACAACTATCTCAGGGCGTTCGGTGTCTCCGTAGCCGACAGCATACTCGTACGCCACGGACAAGAACACCTCATAAAAGAAGACGACATCGTGTCGCGCCTCGGCATGCCAGTCTTCGTCAAACCCGCCGCAGACGGCTCAAGCTTCGGCGTCAGCAAAGTGAAAACGCCCGACCATCTCGCTCCCGCACTCAGAAAAGCCTTCCTCGAATCAGAGACAGTCATGATCGAAGGATTCCTCGACGGAACAGAGATTAGCCAGGGATGCTACAAAACACGCAAGAACGCCGTCGTGCTGCCAGCAACAGAAGTCGTCACACAAAACGAATTCTTCGACTACGACGCTAAATACAACGGACAAGTAGAGGAAATAACACCCGCAAGACTTGCGCCAGAGACAGCACAGCGCGTGGCGAAAATAACAAGCGCCATCTACGACATCCTCAACTGCAACGGCATCATACGCATCGACTACATCATCAGCAAAAACACAGACGGAACAGACCATATCAACATGCTGGAGATAAACACCACGCCCGGAATGACCGCCACATCATTCATACCGCAACAAGTGCGCGCCGCCGGACTCAACATCACCGACGTGCTGACAGAAATAGTCGAAAACCAGTTCTGACAACACAAAACAGAGCAATATGAACGAGACTTTTGACGACATCCGACCCTACGGCGAAGGAGAAGTGAAAGCCGCCGTAGAATCACTGCTGCACGACAGGCAGTTCATGACAATCCTGCGGGGATTCATACCACTGCCCAAAAGCGTGCTGCGCTTCATCATACGCACAATGTTCATCGGCGTACACTCACCACTCGACTTCCAGCTCCGATACATGAAACACGCGGTGAGATACGTGCTGAGGAAATGCTCAGACGGATGCACATTCAACGGACACCCGCTGCCCGACAAAAACATACACCACACATACGTCAGCAACCACAGAGACATCGTGCTCGATTCTGCCATACTCGACCTCAAACTCATCGAGGCAGGATACGACAACACAGTAGAGATAGCCATCGGAGACAACCTCCTCATCTACCCCTGGATAAAGACACTCGTGAAAATCAACAAAGCCTTCACCGTCAGAAGAGGACTGTCGCCCCGGCAACTCCTCGAAAGTTCCATGCTCATGTCCAAATACATACACCACGCCATACGAGACAAAGGGGAGAACATCTGGATAGCGCAACGCGAAGGACGGGCAAAAGATTCGGACGACCGCACACAAGAATCCGTGCTCAAAATGCTGGCTTACGGAGGAGACCTGCGCGAACTGCACATCGTGCCACTCGCCATCTCATACGAATACGACCCCTGCGACTATCTGAAAGCAAAAGAGTTCCAGCTCAAACGAGACAACCCCGCATACAAGAAAAGCCGGCAGGACGACCTCGACAACATGAAAACCGGCATCATGGGATACAAAGGACGCATACACTACGAATGCGCACCATGCATCGACACATGGCTCGACGAACTCGACGGACTGAACAAAACTGACTACTACGCCGCCATAGCACGACGCATGGACATAGAGATACACCGCAGCTACACACTCTTCCCATGCAACTACATCGCGACAGACCGCATCAACGGCAACAACAACCACGCTGCACACTACACAAAAGCCGATGTCGAGAAATTCGACACATACATCGAACGGCAGCTCGCAAAAATCGACATCCCAAACAAAGACAACGACTTCCTGCGCAACTGTATGCTCACGATGTATTCAAACCCCCTCGTCAACCAGATGGAAGCACTGAACCAGAACGAACAGCAGGCAGGATGACACAACACATCCTGCCCGCTCACCATACACAAATCATGAAAAAAACACTGGCACTCATCATCACAGCCTTCAGCGCAACACTCTTCACATCATGCTCCGACAACAACGACGCCACATACAGCAACGTCGTGGCTGAACTATGCGAACTCCACACCGCCGCGCAAATATCAGACTATATCATCAACGACCGCAACGAACGGCTGCCATTCGGCAAACCCATAACACTCACATGGGCAAGCCAAGCCGACACCATCTACAGAGCACTGCTCTACTACGACAAACCCGCAGCATCCACGACAATCACACCCCTCAGCCTCGACCTCGTGCCAGTGCTCGACCCATACGCCAAAGACAAAGTGAAAGGATGGCAGGAGATGAACGACGCCGTCACCCTCCGCTCGGCATGGATAAGCAAAAACGCGAAATACCTCAACCTCGACATCGGCATGAAAAGCGGAACGACAACCGACAACAAGAAACACGTCATCGCACTCGTTGCCGACACCACCATCGCGGAAGGCACGCACCGCCACCACAAATTCCACTTCTGCCACAACCAGAACGGCATTCCAGAATTCTACACCACCTACTCCTACATCTCCATCCCCATCACCGACATGCCGCAAGGCGACACCATCTCCATCAATATCCCCACCGGAAAAGGATGGGAACAGAAGACATGGGTGAAGGAATAGGCAGAAGACAAGACAACAAACAAAGACAACAGAGACAACATGAATCTATGCAAGAGAAGCATGTGTTGTCTCTGTTGTCGTTTATAAAAAAATCAATGGATTGAGTGAGAGAGAATTGCTGAACAGAATTCGTATGAATATGTGACATTTTTGTCGCTTCAGCACCCTAATCCCCAAAAAACATATATAATTTTGGGATTATAATCCTAAAAAACATATATTATTTTGGGATTAGGATTTTTTCTGTGCTTTCTGCCGACACTCTGGTGAATATGCTTGAACGGCTTTATTGGCGAGTGTCATCACTTTTGCCATTTCACCGATGTCACGTTCATGCCGAAGATGAAACGATAGGAGACGGACTGCCGTGCGGCTGCTGTGGTGAGAGCAGGCGAAGGGTCGAAGGGCGAGCCGTTGTAATATAGCTGTGGTTGACGAGGTGTGAATTGCGGGTTGGTATTTTCATTATTTGTCCTGCTTTAATTTTCTGTAAAAACGTTGTTGTCTCATACAGTGTGCAAAGTTAATGTTTTTTTTGTTATATCTGTACCATTAATACTGCAAATAATCAGATGTGCATTATATTTTTTCTGAAATATCAGAAGGATGAACAAAGTTTACAACACGTCACCTAAAGAGTTAGAGGGACTAAGAATAGCATGGTAAAACAGTATCAGCCTTTGCATGGCTATACGGGATAAGGCTGAAAGGAAGAAGGAGAATAAGCGGGAGGAGGCGGGACAAAGGTCTAAAAGGCAATGAAAATGAGTGTCTCACAATCGC
>CALZMB010000212.1 GCA_945788485.1 uncultured bacterium
TTTTCACTTATCAATCTCTTGATAATCAACTTCGTTGATAACAAGCGAAACTTGATTTTTATTACTGTCCGCTAAACTCAACAATCCCCCTCCCAACTCTTTGTGACATATTAGTTGGGATACTTTTGTGTTTGTGACAAGCCCCCCTCATTCACATTCTTCACCATTCGGAGGTGATTCCGCGGCATCTTCGAGCATCCTTTTCATGTCTGCATCTGGCATATTGAAGAAATTTTTCATGTTGAGGTATTCCATCATTACTATACGTACCATAGTTGCCAGCCCAGAGAAACTCCAACCAAAAGGGCTGACACCTGACACTGGAATGTTTAGCGGACAGTAATAATATATTGTGAATTGTCACCTCCTAAATCATCCGACATTCAATTCCCCAAAAAATCGTGCATCAATACTGTTAAAAATCGTGCATTCTCTTGCAAAAATGTTACATTGAAACAATTTTGCGATGAAATGCACGATATTTTTATCATCAGGTTGTGGTTTCGCCGTAAATTTGCGGCGAGAAACATTTCAAAACCTAATAACAAAACAAAATGAGAACATTAGAAAGATTTGCAATCATGGCGCTGATGTGTATGGCCTCTGCCATATCTCATGCGCAGGAGAGTCAAGCTTCGGGGACGGTGGTCGATGAGACCGGCGAGACCATCATCGGAGCGACAGTCATGGAGAAAGGCACCACGAACGGCACGGTGACTGACATCGACGGCAACTTCAAAATCACCGTCAACAGCGGGGCGACGCTCGTCGTCAGCTACATCGGCTATCTCACGCAAGAGCTTCCGGCTGCCGAAGACATGAGGATTGTCATGAAAGAAGACGCGATGCGTCTGCAGGAGGTGGTGGTGACGGGCTACACCACACAGCGCAAGGCGGACCTCACGGGAGCTGTCGCCGTGGTGCAGACGAAAGACCTGAAGACATCGTCGGACAGCGACCCTATGCGAGCCCTTCAGGGCAAGGTGGCTGGCATGACGGTCACCACCGACGGCTCGCCCTCAGGCTCTGGCACCGTGCGCATCCGCGGCATCGGGTCGTTCAACTCATCGCAAGACCCGTTGTTCGTGATCGACGGTGTGCCGACAACGGCATCGCTCAACTCGCTCAACATGAACGACATCGAGAGCATGCAGGTGCTGAAAGATGCCGCCTCGGCATCTATCTACGGCTCGCGTGCCGCCAACGGCGTCATCATCATCACCACGCGCAAGGGAAAGAAGGGCGAGAAGGTGAAGATAGACTTCTCTGCCAACCTCACCGCACAGTTCTATACGTCGCAATCTACGATGGACCTCTGCAACTCTGCCGAATATGCAACGGCAATGGCGCAGGCTGCGCTGAACGACGGACTTGACCCGGTGGCTTACGCCAGCAACTACGGCCTGAACCTCAATGCCGCAAAAGGCATCGGCATCCGGGCATACGACCCGAAGACGGGGCAGTATAACAGCTACACCGTGAACGGCCTCTACGGCGGATACATCAACTCAAAGAAGACTATGCGCTTCAGCGACACCGACTGGCTCGACGCCATCTCACGCACTGGGGTCGCGCAGAGCTACGACCTGTCGTTGTCGAACGCCACCGAAAAATATTCTGCCCTCATGTCGTTGGGCTACAAGAAGAACACCGGCATTCTGAAATATACCGACTTCGAGAACTTCTCTGGCCGTGTCAACACTGCCTACAACGTGAACAAGCTTGTCACCATCGGCGAGAACCTCACGGTGAGCTACACCAACCAGGTGAACAGCTTCCCCATGGAGAATGCCCTGAAGATGGCTCCTACGGTTCCTGTATATGAAGAGGACAACGAGACCTTCGGAGGCCCTGTAGACGGCATGAGCGACCGTCAGAATCCGCTGCGCGAGCTGTATCACAACCGCGACAACCGCCTGAAGATATGGCGTGTGTTCGGCAATGCCTACATCGACATCAAGCCGGTTGAAGGCATGGTGTTGCGCTCGAACTTCGGCATCGACTACGACCAGTCGTTCATCCATAGCGTGAACTACACTTTCCACTCGGACGTTGTCAACAACGACACTCCAAGCACGACGCTCGGCGCTGCTGACGACATGAAGTGGACATGGGCGAACACTGCCAACTACAACTTCACATTGTGGAACGACCACCATTTCGGCGTGCTCCTCGGTATGGAGATGCACCATCAGAACCGTGACGACGTGTCGGCATACGCTGAGATGTTCGACCTTGAGAACTACAAATACATGTGGCCAGACGCCGCCACCGGCACGGAGCGTGCCTCGGGCATAGCTACCGGTTATAACCTCGTGTCGTTCTTCGGCAAGGCAGACTATAACTGGAAAGACCTCGTGCTGGCATCGTTCACCATACGCCGTGACGGAAGCTCACGATTCGGACGCAACAACCGCTACGGCACGTTCCCCGCTGCGACCTTCGGCTACCGCCTTTCGCAGAACCTGAAGCAAGACTGGATTGACGACCTGAAGATTCGCCTCTCTTGGGGCGAGACAGGCAACCAGGCCATTGCCAACAGCGCGCGCTACGGACTCTATGTGGCTGACTATGGCAGCGACCGTGTCACCTCAACGGCATACGACCTCTACCTGCAAGGCTCTGGCATATTCCCCTCTGGATTCCGTGCCACACAGACAGAGAACCCTAATCTGAAATGGGAGACGACAATACAGTACAATGCCGGCATCGACTTCGCATTGTTCCGCAACGAGCTTTACGGCACAGCCGACATCTATCTGAAGAAAGTGAAGGACATGCTCATTCAGCCTGCTTATCTTGCCTCACTCGGCGAAGGCGGCGCATCATGGAGCAACGGCCCGTCACTGCAGAACTGGGGTATGGAGTTCACCGTCGGCTATCGCCACACCACGGCTTACGGCCTTGGCTACAACATCAACGGGAACCTCGACTTCTTCCGCAACCGCGTGACCTATCTGCCTGAGACAACCACCGGCTCATACGCCCACACCACAACCGAGAACCTCGTTGAGGCTCGCGTGCCATACGGCTCTATCGTAGGCTATGTGGTTGACGGACTCTACCAGAGCCGTGAGGAGGTGCTTGCCTGCGGCCAGGAGAATGCGCGTGTCGGTGGACTGAAATATGCCGACCTCAACGGCGACGGACGCATCAACGCCGAGGACCAGACATGGATATTCAACCCTGTGCCAGACTTCTCGTGGGGTCTTAACGTAGCGCTCAACTACAAGGATTTCGACCTCTCGATGTTCTTCCAGGGAGTGTGTGGAGTTGACATCTACAACAACCAGAAGTTCCAGACCGACTTCTACAGCATCACCGACGCGGGCAGCAACAAGGGCAACCGCATGCTCCAGGCATGGACAGAAGACAACAAGAACTCGCTGATACCTGCACTTACCACTAACAATACGGGCGATGAGGGACGTGCCTCTACATATTTCGTCGAGCATGGCTCATGGCTGAAGCTGCGCACTTTGCAGGTGGGTTACAACATGCCAGCAAAACTGCTCAAGAAGGTCAGCATGACAAGTGCACGCTTCTACGTCTCTGGACAGAACCTCTTTACTCTCAAGTCTGACGGATTCACCGTCTCAGACCCGGAAAATCCAAACTGGGCATATCCTCGCGCGACATCGGTTTCGTTCGGACTGCAGCTTGGCTTCTAATCATCACACAATTAAAAGGTGGGTTCTATAAATGCCCACCGTCTAATAAATCTGACAAAGCGCATTTATAGAACCCAACATATATTAAATACGACATACAATGAAAAAGATATTCCAATATATACTTGTGGCAGCTGCCATGTTGTCTGCCACATCATGCGACAACTTCATCGAGGTTGAGCCAGAAGGTGTCATTGACGAGCAGCTCGCGATGGAGAATCCTGAGAAGATGACCACTGCCGCATACGCCATGCTCGGCGACTGCTGGTACAGCTATCCGTTCAACCTCTGGCCTTACGGTGATGTGGCAAGTGACGATGCGCTGAAGGGCGGTTCGGGAACTACCGACACCGGCTATCATCCAATGGAGATATGGTCAACCATGACCTC
>CALZMB010000213.1 GCA_945788485.1 uncultured bacterium
GCGGCTGTTTCCACTCCTTCGTCAGCACTTGTCTTTTTATCGACCGATACCTGCGTCACATAGTTGCCTACGAAGCGGTACTCTGTGTGGTCTGCACCTTCTGAATTGTCATTTGCATTAGCCTTGATGATTGTCGGCAGAGGCGAACCCGGGTCAAAGGTGTAGTCTTTTCTGACGAGCTTTATGGCATCCTCTTTGCTCTTTTTCGGGAAAATCATGTATGCCTCGTGGCTGTAGATAACAACATCGTCGACAGCAGGTATCACGCCTTCGTTCTTCGTATAAGCGAGAGTCTTGGCATCGCGTGTCCATTTCGTTGCATACACGTCGTTCTGGAATCGGAGCGTGATGCTTTTGTTGCCCTTGCCGTCGTCTGTGCGTGAGACAGACGAGAAGCGGCAAACGTGTGTGCCTGTGCCGAACACCTCATCTACCTGTTTCTTTGTCATGTTGAACGGCAGGCATATCGTCCACCAGTTGCTGCCTTCCACAGAGACAGGATATTCCGGCTCTTCCTCCGGCTTCTCGTCTTTCTGTGTGTCGGCATTGGTAAGCACAAACTGTCGTGTTCCCATGTGGGCAATCTTCTGCAGCTCGTCTTCGGTGTATTGCCCTGCACCTTCGCCTATCTCATATCCTGCATACTTAAGTATTTCCTTATCTTCATCAGACAGCGTAGGGCGGTACTTTGTCACGCCATCCCAATTATAGCCTTCTGAGTTTACGACATACGAGCGGTTCCACTGTGACTGGCTTGGCCAGATATACTGCTTGCCGAGGTATGTGTCCTCATATCCGTATGCAACTTTCTTGTAAGCTGTGCATGTTCCAAATTTGTGTCCGTCAGTTTCTTCCAATCCTACGACATATCCACCTGATGCGTCATAAGTGAAAGAGCCGTCAGCATTTCGACCTGTTTTATATATACGTGTGATGTCTGTATATTTTTCTCTTTGCGCGTCTGTCAGACCTGTTGGGAAATGCAGGATAGCGAAATAGTATCCCTGATTCTTATAGTTCTCACGGTTTGCGTAGCCGCTATTGGCATCATCCATCATATTATCCGCTGTCGGCATCTGTCCCTCAGTGCCAGGATGAAAGCCGTTGTTGCCATTAAGAGTATTGGCTGGGAAAGCCGTGTTTGTCTTGGCCGCATCATTAATTACTACAGATCCGCCCATAGGCATGATAGGCGCATTCTCGCCAAGGAAATACACGTCCTGATACTCTCTGCCATAAAAAGCACATGCGCCTATGAACTTCACGCTGGCTGGAATCTGTATTGATTTCAACCTCGGGATTGCATAATTCAGACCGAACGCTGTGTTACCTATATAATACAGTCCGGCGTTGAATTTCAAATCTTCGATTCTCAAGTTAGCAAATGCAGCGTCGTTGATGATGCGCAGTGTAGATGGAAAATTTATCTTTGTAAGTGCTGTTCCCACGAACGCATGCTTGCCGATGTTCTCCAGCCCATCGTTAAGAGTGATGGAAGCCAATGCTACGCAGTTCTCAAAAGCCGAATTGCCAATCAGTTTCAGTGTTGACGGGAGGTTGAATGTCGTAATCTTGTCGTTGCCGTAGAGCGCCTTGTCTGCAAGGCGGTCGTAGCCTTCGGGTATGGTGACAGTCACAAGATTTGCCGATCCTTCTCCTGGTGTGTATTTTGAGTAGTTATTCAGCACTTGTGATGGAAGAACCATTTTCTGAACATAAGCCTTCTCTGATTCGCTATACACAGAGGTCATCTTTGTCAATGGCAGCGTGAGGCTCGTCATGTTGGCGAGTTGGTTGTTGTTGCTCTTATAGATGAAGGCATCTGACGTTAAGTTTTCCATTGTAGCCTCGCCGAGGTCGAGAGTCTCGATGGATTTGTTCTTCTCGGGAGTAATTACGTCTTTTGACCAATAAACAGTCGGGAACAGTATTGCCTGCACGATGTCGTCGTTTATCAGAAGTGTAGAATTATTGTCTATGTTTTTAAAGCGTACAGTCTCAAACGTGTTTGTAACACTGCCCGATACTATTGTAGCTCCGTCAAGTATCTTCGCATTGAGAAATTCCAAGAAAGAGCCAGTGGCATATTCGAGATAATTCAATTCTACCATTTCAGCTTCTGTCACAGAGCCGAACACTTTCTTGTAATATGTAGTATTGTTGTCATAGGCTGAACCTTCAGTCATTGCTGTGTAACCTTCAGCAGTTTTCTGGTAGTAGTTGCTAGCGTTCCCGTTGAACTTGACATTCTCGCCAGATATTGACGTGGTGAAATATCCGCCAGACTTGAAATCAGCAAGAAGAATTCTATCACTCGATTTATCGGTTGTAGAGTATTTTGAATATTCTTTGTTATTATTCCATTGGCCTTCTATATCAACCGTGCTCTCGTTTGTCACCTGTGTCCATGTCGAACCATTGTCTGATGTATAATATAGTGCCAAACCCTGTTCCGTCCAGCTATATGTAGCTGTCGCATTGTTCAGGTGGCTGACTTCAACCTGCGTAGCCACATAGTGTTTGGAGTAATAGGTTGTCTCGCTGTTGTAAGGATTTGTTGCTGCTGTACCCCATTCAGAGTTTGTTGTCTTCACGTTCGACAGACCGTCGGCGGTGAAACTCAGTTCAGTGGCAGTCATTAAGAGCGTCGTCAAATCCCCCTTTCCGTACACGACGAGTGTTTTGCCCCCGTCTTCTACAGCGAACGAAGCGGTGGCGGTAGTAGTTTCCTGTGCTGCTATGCTGAGTGCGGCAAGCAGCGATGATGCCAATAGTGTCAATCTTTTAAGCATAGTGGTTTATTAGTTTTATAGTTTCTTTGTTTTTTTTGCGTTTATATCACCAACAAAATGCTGATACAGCAAACAGGCTTGGCATATTCTTTTGCGCGTCGGAACGCACAAGATTCAAGAATGTGGCTGGGCACATCCTTTTGCTGATGCAGAAACTCTGTGGTTGTGGGCTTTGTTGTCGGTTAGTTGATGTCGCTTGATATGCGCAATAGCATCCGCTATACGTTATCCGTGTGATAGTTAGCCTGATATCCCGTTTCTGTGTCTAAGTTTGCTGTTGTCTGTTTTGTAAATGATAAAATAGTATCATGTTTTCCGTGCATTGCATAGAGACGTTTCTTCAAACATCTTTCCGCGCCGGATTTTTCTTTTGAGTATCGCAGTGCAAAGATATGAAAAAGTTGTTTATGCAGCAAATTCGGGGGGGTAAAAATAGAATTTCAATTTTATTTAACCTTTATTAAGTGTTTTCTCGCATATTTTTTACATATTGATGACATTTCCGTGTTTTTTGTGACAAGTATGGTCGTGAGGCGGCGGGCAGTTTTTGCAGACTTGAATCTGTTGTTTTGACATAGTGTCGTGTCTGTCTTTCATCCTCCGTTTTGGATAAAATAGTATCAGTCGTGTCTCTCTCTGACATTCTGTTGCACCCATCTGCGTTCGTGTTTTTTCATGTAAAAACATCAGAAAACAGTGTCTCGAACCCTCATTCACTCTTGTTTCGGGTCAGCTTGGTCAAGTTTCAGGTCTAATCTTGACTATTTCAGGCTCTTGTTTTGACTGTTTTAGCCTCTCATTTTGACTTTCTTGCGCTGCAAAGTTGACTATCTTGCGCCGTAAAATAGACTATCTTGGCTTGTCTGCGAGGATGCCCGAAAATGGCTCTCTGTGTAAAGTATTGTGTATCAGCAGTTTCTGAATTTTGCGGAAAAACCGTCCGAAAACGTCTCTTCGCGCTTCCGTCTTGCCGCAGGCTGTAGAAAAAGTGTCATGTTGTGCTAAAATAGTATCAGTTGGGTGTCGTGTTGCGCATCTCATGCATAGTGTCGCGAATAGTTGAAATACGAAAAAAGCGTGTCCCGGAAATCTTCCGGGACACGTTTTGGAGAGTCTTTTGCAGATGCGACGAGGACGCTGCCGTCTTTCAGGTTGTCAGTGTTGAGGTTACACTTAATATATGCTCTATGTCACGACGCGTATGATTAGTGGACGACCAGCCTGGACTATGAAATTGATGAGCACCGCTGATTATAGACAATGTG
>CALZMB010000214.1 GCA_945788485.1 uncultured bacterium
CAACTTGACCTGTTCGGGGTGGTGCACACAAAGCCTGGAAGGCTTTACTAAGCGAAGCGGTCGTAACCCGGGACACAGTCCCGGGCCCAAAGTGGAAGGACAACTGCCTGGAAGGCAGTACCTTGCTATGTGCACACTAAGTATCTCTCGTATCCAAGGTACTGTCTTCCAGACAGCTGATTAGCCTGTTCTTTCCGAGGACTTCGTCCCCGGTTACGACCGCTTCGCTTAGTACAGCCTTCCAGGCTGAGCTTGTCAACAGGAATAATCACTTCCCTTCGTCCTTTATCCCGGCATCAGACGAGGAGGCTTCAGTGCCTGCCTCGACACCGTTGCTGAAGAGATATGTGGCGATGAGCTTGCCGTCGCGGTCATAGTGGCTTGCCGTGCCGTCGGCGATGGCTCCGTTGAGAGGCGTGCCGGGCAGGTCGCGCGGCGCAGGACGGAGCAGCCAGCTGCTCTCAACGCGCTTCTTCCCGTTGTCCCAGTACTGCGTCCATGTGCCGCGCCCGGTCTTCAGATTGCGCTCCCACTGCCATGCGACAGTGCCGTCTTCTCTCCACAGCGTCTCCTTCCCGGTGCGCCGTCCGTGGAGGTATGTCACTTCATGCTGCTTGCGTCCGTTGGGGTAGCGCACAGTCTTGGTGCCCTCCGCCACGTATGTGCCGCTCTCAGCGAAGGGCGAGAGGCAGGCGTTAAGTGCCTCGGCAGGAGCGTCAAGGCAGTCTGGCGACAAGTGACCCGCCTCAGGTGCCGGCGTGTCGCCCTGCATCACCCATGCCTCGTTGAACTCAATCTCCAAGCCGGGATAGTTCGTCGTCGTGAGCACATGAATCATTCCGTCGGCTCCCTGACGCACGGTGACATAGCCAAGAGAGGGATGCTGCACGCGGTGATGCTGCGGCAGGGCGACGGGGATGCGGCGCATCGTCCATGAGCGGCCGTCATCGTGCGAGATGGCGGCGAAGCAGTCGTTGCCCATAGTCCACCCGGCAGGAGGCGCGATGCGCTTCTTGTGCATATAGCTGTCGCCTACGAGACAGAGCGCGCCGCTCTTCAGACGTATCATGCACGGACGCTGTGCCGTGCCGAGAGGCGGGATTTCGCCTGCCGTGCCGCTCTCCCAAGTACGTCCCCAGTCGTACGAGACGTTCTGCGGATTCCACCCGTCGATGGCGTTGTTCTTCCCTCCGGCGGAGAGCAGCGTGCCTTCCTTGGAGAGCGGAACGATGGTGGAGTGGCGCGAAGATGTCCTGCCGCCCATGTCGTGCCATGTCACGCCGTTGTCCCGGCTGCGCATCAGAAGGCTCTCGCCGCCCTCGCCGTCAATCACGACAAACAGCTCTCCCGCCTTGTTGCGGAAGGCATTGCTCACGGGCTGGGCAGTGTATCGCGTCATGCGCCGCTCTATCTGAGGCACTGAGAAAGTCCATGTCGCGCCGTTGTCGGTAGAGCGGCAGATGCGGAACGGCACATAGTCCGTCATCCCGCGGCCGCCGCCGAAGAACCACAGCGTGTCGGCGTCGCGGAAGAGAAGCGCCGACTGGTCGTTGCCGGCCTTAGTATCGAAGAACAGCTCTGGCATGTCCCATTCGTCACAGCCGTAGCGGCGGCGTGCCTGGACGAACGTAGTGCAGGTGTCAGCCTCCGATTTCCCTGTCGGCGTAGAGAAATAGATGGCGAGCAAGTCGCCGTTGGGACAAACCTCAAGGGCTGCGGAATGCAGGTGAGCATACACTCCATAGTCAAGTCCTGCTTTCTCTCCCTGCTCCGTGGGAGTGTAGCACGACGGGATGGGCAGAGCCATGCGCACGTTGAAATAGGGCTTGGCGGAAGGCTTGCGGCTCTTGGCGCGCCTCTGGCTGACAGCCTGCTGCGCGAAAGGCGTGACCCCGCGGTCGGCTATGACATACGAGGCGACGCCCTCGCTGTCGCCGCACGCTGTCGTATGTGTGCCGGCACGCATCTGTGAGGCGACAACCGTGTAGGTCGTGACACTGTCCTGAAGCGTCCCGCAGAATGCGTCTGGCGGGAGGCAGAAGAGGAGAGAAGAGAGAAGAATAGTCTCAGATGTTTTCTTTTTCATAGTTATGGAAGGTTTTTTGTCGTGTTGCGGTTTATGTTAATCAGTTTCTCAAGTAAAAAATATGTATATAATGACCAGCCTGGAACCAACGGTCGCTGACCGCAGGGAGGCAATGGCTGTACTAAGCGAGATTTGTCCTCTGGACCCACTGACCGTAGGGAGGGAGTTTACCTCCTTTCTGTCAGTGGGTCCAGAGGACAAATCTCCTTGAGCTTGCGAAAAATCAACTTGTCAACTCGTCAACTTGTCAACTTGTCAACTGAATATATATACTCCACCACCTGTTCGGCGAAGCTGCGCATGCCTTTCACCGACGGATGTCCGTGTTGCTTGTCGATGTTCTTCAGCTGAAGATGCTCGATGCCGTAGCGGTCGAGCAGAGTGACCATGCTCTCTACGAACGAAGGCTTGAGGTCGGTGTTGATGATGAAGATGATGCGCTGACGGGGATAGAGAGACTTCATCGTCTGGCACCATTTCGCCATGGCGGGGCGGAAGGTGAAGAGGTCGGCTTCGGTGAAGCCGGAGAATTTGTATTCGCCAAGTTCTTCGCCGTCCCAGCTGTCGTTTGTCCCGGCGCAGACGAGGATGAGGTCGGGGTTGCCGAGGTGAGGCGCGCGGGTGATGAACGAGCGCGGCTTGTAGTTGTCGTGCTTGCCTGTTTCGGGGTTGACGTAGCCGGTGTAGCCTATCGTGGAGCCGCTGTAGGAGTTGTTTGTCTCAAGGCGGGCGCCGAGGCGTTCGACGACCTGCCACCACCATGTCTGGTCGGGGTGCATCACGTCGTTCGCTTTCGTCTTGCGCTCGTTAGAGGGCCAATAATACCACGGCTCGTTTGTCGAGGGCGTGATATAATCTTCAAACGTAGAATAGCTGTCGCCGAAGATGGAGATGCGGAGCGGGGAGGGCAGGGCGGCGGTGACGGCGCGCTTGCCGTCTCGCACGGTTGTCGTGGCAGTGACGACGCCGTCTCGTATGCTCGCATCGACGACCCTGCCGCCTGTGGCATGGAGGCGGAACTCCGCGTCCCACTCCTTCGGCCAGCAGGGGAAGAGCATCAGCTCGCCGTCGGGCTTCTCCTGGAGCAGCATCTCTTGCAGGCCTATCATCGCAGAGCCGCCGCGGTTGTGGTCGGGTGCCCAGTCGAAGCCGCGTTCCCAGAAAGCGGGGAAGCGGTAGGGGCCGTCGGCGAACTTCTCTTTGCACAGACGGACGGCGTCACGGGTGATGCCGAGCACGGCTGCCCAGATGTTGTCCTGCTTCCAGCCTGTTGACGAACGCATCTTCTGCACATAGTCGTCGAGGAAATATGTGCTGCGCGCGATGCCGATATTATCTCTGCCTAAGCCGTAGATGCGCCAGGGGAAGACGGGATAGAGCTGCGGCGATTCGACATTGTTGACGCGCATCCATGTCACGGCAGGCGCGATGCACGTCTCGCCTTGTATCTCGCGAAGCGGGATAGGGGGGATGCGTGAGGCGAGGGCGCTGTCGAGCCCGAACGCCGGCAAGCCGCCATGACGCTCCATCGTGCTGACGACAGCCTGCAGGGCGGCGATGACGCTGCTCGGGTTGTATGCCATCTTGTAGGTCTCGCAGCCCGACGAGGGGTAGATGACGAGTTTCCCGTCTTCGGTGAGCGACGTGGCGCCGCGGCGTGAGGCGAGGTATTGGTAGTGCTCGTCAAAGAAACGCACCGTCTCGCCGATAAGCTCACGGTAGGGAGTGATGTCTATGCCGTGGTATTCGTTTGCGAGAAGAATCATCTGGCAGAACTCCAAAGCGGTGTCATACTGATATTCAAGCCATTTGTTCTTCATCCAGCCGGGGTCTTGCCCGGGCTTGTGCTTGCCGTATTCGGCAGGGTTGGGCAGCCCGAAGTTCTCTATCTGCTCTTCAAAGCATGCGCCGCCGTGCTGCCAGTAGTGGCGCGTGCGGACCTTGGCCGCAGGCAGCATACGCAGGTAG
>CALZMB010000215.1 GCA_945788485.1 uncultured bacterium
GCGAGAACTCATACACTGAGACGCCGGGCAACCTCAACGACCTCGCCCTCTCTCTTAACCAGCGCAACCTCGTCAAGGCACTCGCCAAGACAGGCAAGCCCATCGTCCTCATCCTCAACGAAGGCCGCCCGCGCATTGTCTCTGACATCGAGCCCCTCGCCGACGCTATAGTGGATATCATGCTGCCGTCCAACGCCGGAGGCGATGCTCTCGCCAACCTCCTTGCGGGGAAAGAGAACTTCAGCGGCAAGCTGCCGTTCAGCTATCCGAGACATATCAGCTCATACACCTGCTACGACTACCGCGCCAGCGAGGTGGTAGGCACAATGGAAGGGTCGTACGACTACAGCGCAGACGTTTCGTTCCAGTGGCCTTTCGGCTACGGGCTGAGCTACACCTCTTTCGCATATTCCAATCTGCGTTGCGACAAGCAGACATTCGCCGCCGCCGACACGCTGACCATATCAGTCGATGTGAAGAACACAGGCACGATGGCAGGAAAAGAGGCTGTGCTGCTCTTCTCGACAGATGTCGTGGCATCGCAAGTGCCGGAGGTGAGACGTCTGAGAGACTTTCAGAAGGTTGACCTGAAACCGGGAGAGACAACTACGGTGACATTCGCACTGCCGGCATCTGCCCTTGCATTCGTCAACCAGAAAGGCGACTGGACACTCGAACCCGGCGACTTCATCCTGCAAGTCGGCAACCTCAAACTCATTATAAATTGTGAAATGTAAATTATCAAGATATGCAAAGACTCACATTATCTCTACTCACACTCGCGGCACTTGCAGCATCAGCCCAGTCGCCCGTGAAAGTGAACCAAGTGGGCTACTATCCCTCTGAAGAGAAAGTGGCAGTGATAGAACCAGAGGCGAGACAGGAAACCTTCACTCTGAAAAACAGCAAAGGGAAAACCGTGTGGCGCGGCAAGGCTGTGCGCAACGCTGCGTCGCCCTTCTCGAACAAGACAAGGCAGGTGGTGGACTTCAGCCGCGTCACCACACCCGGCACATACACTCTCACGGCGGGGAAGCATAAACAGCAGGTGGTGATAAAGCCGCACGCCTTCGCCGATGTCGCTACAGCCTCTGTGAAAGCGTTCTACCTGCAGCGCACCGCCATGCCGATACAGAAAGAATACGCCGGCGATTACGCACGTCCTGCCGCCCATCCCGACGACAAAGTCATCGTACATCCGTCGGCGGCATCGCCCCAACGCCCTGCCGGCACCGTCATCGCATCGCCCGGCGGATGGTATGACGCAGGCGACTACAACAAATACATCGTCAACTCCGGCTTCACATGCGGCCTCATGCTTGAGAACTATCTCGTCAACAAGGCATACTACGACAGCATGCGGCTCAACATCCCCGAATCGGGCAATGCCATACCTGACTATCTCGACGAGATAATGTACAACCTGCAGTGGATGCTGACGATGCAAGACCCTCACGACGGCGGCGTGTATCATAAGCTCACCACGCCGAGCTTCGAAGGCTTCGTGATGCCCGCCGAATGCCGCCAGCCACGCTATGTAGTGCAGAAAAGCACAGCGGCAGCACTCGATTTCGCCGCTACGATGGCTCTCGCCGCACGCGTCTATGCGCCATACGCCGAGTGCAGCCAGTTCAGCAAAGATGCCATAAAGGCTGCCGCGAAGGCATACGCATGGGCTGTAGCGCATCCTTCAGTGGCATACCGTCAGGGCGAGATGAACAAGCTCCACAAGCCGGAGATAGTCACCGGAGCCTACGATGACGAGAGTCTCACGGACGAGTTCTTCTGGGCGGCGACAGAGCTATATCTCACTACAGGCGAAGAGGGCTATCTCTTGCAGTCCGCAGCCGCTATGCCCCGGCGTTTCACTGTCCCCACATGGGGCGATGTCTCTGGCTTAGGCGTCATGGCATGGCTCAATCTTGACATCAGCGGCAAGAAGCCGGCAGACGCGCCATGCACCGAGCAGCTGAAGAAGTCGCTGAAGACGTACTGCGACTCAGTCGTCAACGCCATACCCGCGTCTTCTTTCGGCACACCCAACGGCAACAGCGCCGAAGACTTCTGCTGGGGCAGCAACAGCGAGCGGTGTGCCGGAATGGGCATCGCGCTGATGTATCAGTACGCCCTGTCTAACGACGCAACCTATCTCACCGCCGCCATCGCCACCTGCGACTACCTCTTCGGGCGCAACGCCACAGGCTACTGCTTCGTCACCGGCTTCGGCACACAACGTGTGATGAATCCTCACCAGCGCCTGTCAGCAGCCGACGGCATAGCGGCTCCGATGCCTGGCTTCCTCGCCGGCGGACCGAACATCGGGCAACAGGACAAAGAATACACGCCGCCCTACCCCTCATCGCTGCCCGACGAATCATACCAAGACCATGTGTCGAGCTACGCCTCTAACGAGATTGCCATCAACTGGAACGCTTATCTCGCCGTACTTGCCGCATGGATTGACGCATCGGCACGATGACGTTTTGCAGAAAGAGGCAAGACATGAAACAGTGCTTCATAATTTTTGTTTTTATAAGTGATAGTGAAAAGCAGCGCATCCGCGATGGATGTGCCGCTTTTTTTTATGCAAGACATCCGGCTTATGATGGCAAGCCAATCCGTCTTCCGTCCACTCTTGTGTCATGCCGCGCCACCATATCTTTGGCTTACATAGTTATAGATGCTGTCTCGGCCGTGATTTTTCAGCTCAACGAAGATGACAGGCAGACCGTTCACTAAGCACACCACATCGGCTCTGCGCTTGTGGACAGGTCCCTTTATCCACAGTTCTCTTACGGCAATAAGATCAAGTCATTTTCCTGTGGAATGGCACGAGCATTCCTTTTGTTATAAACATCCTCACAAACACGATGCATCCCATCATAGACAAGTCTTCCCTTACCTATGTTGGGAGTACGTACTAATGGGAACCCCTTACCTTCATCGTTAACTGTTGTATGAGGACAATCAACAATGAGTTCACAGACTTCATTCAATAACCACTCACTCATACCTCATCCTCCTTTCTTTAGTTGCGGATATTTATCTTTTCAGCCATTTGCGTATGTTTTATGCTGTCCGTCAAGCAGAGAAGCTGCTTCTCTTGTTTTCATGCATAATGTCACGGAAAGGCTGTTTTCCGTGACATTTTGTTTTGCAGGCATTTTAACATTTCCTTTCTTGCTGAAACGTAAAACTATCATGGAAAAGACAAGGCGGAGATGTGAAAATGTGCGTTTTTTCGGGCAAAACGGGGGCTTTTCCGGTGCAAGACAGTCTATTCGTCGATGCAAGATTGTCTATTTGGCAAGGCTAAACAGTCTATTTGACACCGCTAAATAGTCTATTCGCGACCGCAAAAGGCACTGTTTTGGCTGTCTTGAAGCAGAAAACCGAATCTTCATCCGCATAATATACTGTATATCAACAGTTTATCTAAAAGCAAGAATCTGAGGCGTACAGGACAGCGAACAGAGCCGCCATGTGCTGCAAGGGCTGTATTCGCGTTTTAACCATTGTTAATTCTGACATTTTGCAAAGCGGATGCGGGGATGCCGGAAGTGTCATGACAGGCAGGGCGGAGGCGCAGCGGACGGGGCGGCAGCAGCGGCCGCATATTTGATGTAAGGCAAGAAAAGAGGCGAAAATTGATGTTTCAACATGAAAAGAAGCAGAAATCCACAATATTTTTTATAAAAATGATACATTTTTGCATAATAATATCATTTACGGATAAGATTGTGTAACATCCGAATAAAAATATGTAGTAATTTTGCAACCGAAAGATGATGAAGAATCATGTCATGTCTTTTGATGCGGGCATAATGTTGACCTTATCTCTACGAAAAAATCTGACTGAACTTACACTATCGCAAGGTGGAAAAACGACGACACCTTATTATATATATATGCAAGTTGACAAGTTGACGGGTTGATACTTTCAGTTGACGAGTTGACAACTAAAATACATAACGGAAATATTACAAATTACAACATTAATAACTAACTAAAAACTTTTTTACGCTATGAAGACTGAAAAACGTTTCAG
>CALZMB010000216.1 GCA_945788485.1 uncultured bacterium
GTCCTCAAAAACAATCTCAAAATCTGACAAAGCGCATTTATAGAACCCACCTTTAGTGTTTCGACGCATGATAGGTGGCTATCTTCTTGAAGCCGTTGAGGAAATCGCGTGCTGACATGCGGCGCTTGCCGGAAATCTGAAGCTCGAGAATCTCGAGCAGGGTGTCGGCGGTGGTGACATACAGACGGGTGTCATCGACAACGAATGTGCCGGGAACGACATCGCGCTCTTGCGGCAGCTGAAGGCGTATGTCTGTCTTTGACGTGCGGAAGACTTTCATAGTGAGGTCTTTCTCGCCCTCTGCCACAAGTGTGGTCCATGCGCCGGGATAGGGCGACAGGCCGCGCACGAAATCATAGATGCGCTTTGACGGCATATTCCAGTCAATCTCGCATGTCTCTTTGAATATCTTCGGCGCATGATGCAGCACGGTGCCAGGAGGAAGGGGTGTCGCATCCTGAGGGACACTCTCTATGTCGCCGTCGTGGCGGAGCATCTTGTCGAGGGTGGAGAGGGCTATCTCTGAACCGAGCGACATGAGGCCGTCATAGACATACTCTACGTCGGCATCGTCGGGGATGGCGAACTCGCGGTGTTCGATGATGCGCCCCGTGTCGATGTCATGGTCGAGGAAGAATGTCGTGACACCGGTTGTCGTCTCGCCGTTGATGACAGCCCAGTTTATCGGTGCTGCCCCGCGATATTGCGGGAGAAGGGCGGCATGGACATTGAACGTGCCGAAACGCGGCATCGCCCACACCACCTCGGGCAGCATACGGAATGCCACGACAACCTGCACATCGGCTTCGCAGGCACGGAGAGCCTCAACAAAGGCGGGGTCTTTCATCTTCACCGGTTGCAGCACGGGAATGCCGTGCTCTGCGGCATACTGCTTGACGGGCGGCGCTTGCAGCGTGTCTTGATGTCTGCCTACGGGTTTGTCGGGCTGCGTCACGACAGCCACTACGTTATAGCCGCCTTCAACAAGGGCACGCAATGTTGCGACAGCAAACTCTGGCGTGCCCATGAAAACTATCTTCAGCTGGTCTTTTGTCATAGTTCTTGGTTTAAGGTGGGTTCTATAAATGCCCACCTCATATTAATGAATATTTAAGGGTTGACGTTTTGCCATCTTTCGGATTCTTTTTGTCCTCAAAAACAATCTCAAAATCTGACAAAACTCATTTATAGAACCCACCTTAAATCTATTCTTCGTCTTCGCCTTCTACGGCATCCTCCTCGTCAAAGCCATAATTCCACAGAGAGGGTTTTGTGGCTGCCTGCCAGGTCTGCGTATCTTTCAAATCTTCTCCCCGATGAATAGTTTTATATGTTTGCGGAGATGTCTGGAGAGGACAGGCGGGGATTGTGGCTGTGATATATATAGTCGGGCTTATGTAAGCCGCCTTCGGGGGAGGGGAATTTAAGAGCTTTCTTTTTGTTGAACATTTCTGATGTTTATGGTGTTTCATCTTGCAAATGACGGGGCGCTTGTGTTTGAAATATGACAGTTTCAGTATATCACCTTCCGTCCGTTGACAATCACAATGCCATGGGCGTTAGCGTCAGCAGGCTGCCCGGCAAGGTTGTATGCTGCAGGAGAACGGTCGGGAGCAGCTTCGGAGACAGTGATGCCTGTCGTGCCGCCCATGACACTCATGCGCTTCGCATTCTGCGGCAACGAGCCTTTGAACTCCGGCACATCGTCAAGGGTGATATAGGCATAGTTATTCAAGACATTGGCCTTTACGCCTGTGGGGACGAGGTGAATCTCGTCTCCATTGATGATGAAGCTGTTCGCCGGGGCGTAGATTGTCTTGGACGACAAATTGCCGACAAGTCCGTTGGATTTAGGGAGTTCCGGGACATCAGCAGCAGCGGTGCCCTCGGGCAGGATGATGGCGTTGTCGCCCGTGGTGTAGAGGATATACGGCGTACACGCTTTCAGCTCGCCGACTTCAGCAAGCACTATTCCGTCAACCACGTCGCCTGCCATTGTCTTGCCGAGAATCTCATAGTATTTCGCCCCGCTCGCCGCAACGCCTTCGGCTGAGACTGCGTAGGGAAGGCAGATGGTGCCGAATTTGTCTTTATAAAGCTTGCGAAGATAGTAGTCGCCGAGTTTGCGGAAGAGGTTGACGGGGTTTTGGGATGACTTGTATGCTGAGAAAAAAAGAAATTCTCCATTGAACTGAATATAGTAACCACTTTTTTTGATAGAACTAATTTTCGCATTGTATGAATCACTATCAACTGTTATAGCAAAATTGCAAAAATCACTTTTAGTATTAACAGACTTGAGATAGTTACTACTTGTACTTGAAGTAACAACAGAAAGATACTTCCCATCTTGATCAGTAAAATACCAATCATTATCTTCTGTGTTAGTATCTGTCTTATGTAATGTAAGCAATGACATTTTGGATGGTCTGTATTCAACAATGTCATGACTGTATGCTTGCACATCCGGGATTCCTTCACTTGGGAAATTATTACCATCGGCGTATATTCCCATAATGGTATTTCCCTCTTCGCTCACTTTTACTATCAAACACTTCATGCCGTCTTTCAGTTCATCGTATGATTTCACGGTGACAAAACACTCCACTGCCGTGGCAGGCAGAGAGACGAGGAAAAGAAAAACGGAGATGAGGAGAGAGTGAATGTATTGTCGTACCATGTTCTTCATCTTACAGTAAGATTATTTACTGTTTATCTTTATTATCCTTATAATCTTTATAATACCGGCTAATCACCTCCTCGGGCCAATAGCCATACCAGTCGTAGCCGGTGCGCCGCTCAGCATCCACATCAGCCAACTGCCACACTTTTGTACCATCGCGGCGGCAGAGGAACGGGGTATTGTCTGACAATTCATAGAAGCGCGCCCAGATGCGTAGCGCATTCTCGTCTGCAACCACTACCCTGTCAAACGGATATTCGTGATTGATAATCTTATCGGCGGGCAGAGGCTGTTCAGCGACACGGAAGCCGTGCAACGCCACTCGCTCTAACCAGTTTATCGCCGCTCGCACAGCGCGTTTCACATCATCGCCGGGAGACGGTATGTCCATGAGGAACATGATGACATCGCAGCTCTCGCGAGCTGTGAGCGAGGGGAGCTCGAAGGTGCGCGCCTTGACTGGCAGAAAGGTCTCGTTGTCGTGCTGCTGTCCCCATGCCGTGAGCTCGCCGTCCTGTACATACTGACACTTCAATATCATCGCTATGCCGCGCTGAAGGGCTGACGTGACGCTGTCTCTGCGTATGTTGTCCAACCAAGCGAAGCTGCTGTCGCCGGCAGAGATTTTCAGGAAGAGGGACAAAGCGCCTGTGCTGACCTCGTCGTTGAATGTGATGGCATCGACATCCCAGCCGCGCCAGCCGCCGTTGGGTTTCTGCTCGCGGAGGAGGAAATCCAAGCCGCGCTCGGCTGCCTTGCGGTAGCGCACATCAGAGGTGAGTGCATAAACATCGCCGAGATATTCGATTTGAGGAAAGGTGTTGCGGTTGTCCAATGTGCTGCGGCGGTAACGCTCGCGCAAAGCCGCCTTGACAGAATCGGCGGGCAGAACGGCAAGCCAGTCGATATTCTTCGGCCAACCGCCGTCGGCATTCTGATAAGCAAGAAGATTGTCGGCTATCTCGCGATATTGTTTGGGAGAATAGCGACGGTAGTTGCGCTGCGGATGCTCAAGATTCCAATGATGTATGCCATCAAGAAAGCCATCGAGCGAGACGATGGTGTCGCCCCCGTTCTGCAACAGGCCTTTGGCGTCAACAGCCAAGACGGAGAGTGAGAAAAAAAACAGGATGTATAATCTTCGCATAAACATAAAAAAATTACGTCCGGGGAATGTGGAAGGTATCAGTTATTGACAATCAGCCCCATATCAAGCATGTTTGACACAAGAGCCTCAACATCGGCACGGGCGACATCGGGGGTTACATCATACTCCTCGACGAGAAGCTCCGTAAGCCGCTCAGAGGTGAATGTCTCGTCTTCGCCTATCGACGACCAAAGGAATGCCGAGGTCTCGTTGA
>CALZMB010000217.1 GCA_945788485.1 uncultured bacterium
TATCTACCATATTTTTTAGGATTACACCTATATATATAATAATGTGAACACAATCTGCCGTCTTTTTCTCGACGTGGCGGACTGCATTTCTAATAAAAACAGATGAGAGGCCTCTGGTGAGACCCCTCATTCCTCTGAACAAATGCAAAATTACACATTTTTATCTTTATTCTTCTCTGTTTGCTATGTTTTTGTTACGTTATTTAATTATTATTAACCAAATGTCTTGTGATTCTTGCTGTTGCCATGATGTTTGTCAATTTGCATGGCGTCATTAGCTTTGGCATCGCCTTCATCGTGCTGCCTGGCAGATATGGTTTATGACGAGCGATGCGAGTGTGAAGCCAGCGGGTGCTGTGACCTGCACGAGGGAGCCGTTTGTGTGTGGCTTGTTGATGGGCGAGGCGTCAGTGACGTTGTCGCCGCCGGCGGTCTCCTGGCTGTTGTCTTCTGCGGCAGGGGCTCTCTTGTTCGTGAGGAGTTCTTCGCTGAATACGCATTGGAATTTCTTTGCCGGCCGGCATCCCATGCGTTTGAATGTGCGTCGCAGTGCTGCACCGAGTGGGCAGCCTCTCACTTTCCAGAACTCAGCCACCTGCAGGCGTGTGGGGTCGGACTTCAGCGCAGCTCCCATCGATGAGAAGAGGCAGGCGGATGATGCTGTGGCGCGCTGTATGAGCAGCACCTTGTCGCGCAGGCTGTCGATGGCGTCGATGACATAGTCGTAGTCGTCGAGGCGGAAACGGTCGGCGGTGTCGGCGTTATACACGCTGTTGACGGCTGTGATGTCGGCATCCGGGTTGATTTCGAGCAGGTGCGCGCGCATCGCCTCAACTTTCGCTTCGCCTATTGTCTTTGCTGTCGCCATGGCCTGCCGGTTGACGTTTGATGGCGAGACGGTGTCGAAATCTACGAGCGTGAGGTGTCGCAGTCCGGTGCGTATGAGGCTTTCGGCACACCAGCTGCCTACGCCTCCTGTGCCGAAGATGATGACGCGCGCCGTGGCGAGACGCTGCATCGCGTCGTCGCCGAGAAGGAGAGTTGAGCGTGAGAAGAACATGTTTTCAGGTTTTTAGTTGACAAGTTGATAGTATTTCAGTTGATAAGTGAAACAAATAACTTGTCAACTCGTCAACTTGTTTCACTTGTCAACTGAAAATAATCATTTTACTATTACTTTCCTTGTCTTGTTCGCGTTCCTTATTATATATATGCCCGGCTGGATGATGTCCGTGACTTGTCTGCCCTGCATATCGTGTATGGTTGTCTTTGTGTCGGGCGAGGTTTGTGTTGCGCTGATTGCCGTTGTGCCCGATGTGCCCCACTGTTGCACAAGCCATTCAACTTTGTCTTTCAGATAGTATTTCAGAGTTGTGGCATTGCCCGCGATGTCCGCATTGCCGTAGTTCGGCCATCGGTTCTTGTCGCAGGCGGCAGCGGCTGTGATTGTGTTGGCGAAGTTGTCGATGTAGTTGTTGATGGTTGGGTATTCGTCGCGGTAGAAGTCTCCGAAGACATTCTTCACCGCCTCTACGAAGCGCGGGAATTTATATATCTGGTCGATGAAGAAACATTCGAAACTCGGGTTCTGCCAGATGAACTTATGCCTGTCGTTGTTGCCATACGCATTGCCGAAGTCCCATACCGGGCCTGCCACCCATCTTGTGTCTGTGCCTCGTTCCTTGTGCAGGTAGAAGCTGCCGTGGAATCCTTCCTCGTCCTGCATCAGTTCTCTCACGACATATATTCTTGCCATGGCATAGATGTCGATGAACTCTTCCCATTTGGTGGAAGTCTTGTCGGTGTCATACACCGCGTCGCGTATAGCGTCGAACTGCTGCTGGAGGTATGCCTCCTGTTCTTTTGACAGCACCTCCGGCGATTTGTATGTTATCCAGATGTCCTCCTGGATCTTGTCTGGCGCTTTCACGTTGATGTGGGGGTCGGTGTTGTAGTTGTCCACCTCTACGAGCCATCCTCCTGTGACGTCCTGCGTCGCGAGGTCGTCCTGCTCGATGACGTTCACGCGGTCGGCATCGACTCTGATGTTCTCTGTGAGGAAATACAGTCCGATATAGTCTCCGTTGAGCACCACCTCTACTGGTCGGCAGTCTGGTGTCCATGCGACGTGCATACGTCGTGAGAGTTCATATCCGAGCGGGTTTCTCATGAATCCGAGGTTGTCGTCAGCTCCCGCCATCAGCACGAAGTGCTTTGATTTCTTCATGCCGAGCATCGGTTCTTTCTCCGCGAGTTTCAGCCGGTACGGCTTTTTGTCGAAGTCCAACCATGTCCAGTTGCCGCGTCCTTTGATAGAGAGCTTGAGCGGCGCTTCTTCCTTGCCGGATTCGGGACAGCCTTCTACGCCCATCGGGTTGACGTAGCAAGTGGCTTTGACATAGTCGTCTTTCGATGTTATGGGCACGTTGTTTTCTGTGTTGATATACATCACAGGGAGCGTGCCGGATGCTGGCGAAGCCGGCTTGCCGTTTGTCTGCCATGTCCCCGCGGCGTATTGGTCGCCCGACGACGGGACGAATGTTGCTCCGGGAATCATGGGCAGGTTGTCAAGGTCTTTGAATGTCTGCGTGCGGTGTTCGCCTTTTGTGATGATGTTGTCCTTCACCGTTGTCACCTTCTCATTGCGTATGCCAGCCGGCATTGTTGTGTCGGAGAAGAAATAGTGTGTCTGCCCGTCTGCCGTGGCATTGACGGTGAAGGTCCACAGGTTGTCTGCGTCCTTTTTCAGTTCGATGATTGTCGTCGTGTTTTCCGCGTCGTTGCCATATACGAATTTCACTGTCGTATATGCAGTCTTGCTGTTGTCGAAATGGTATGTCCCGGCTGGCACTGTGACAGCCTTTGAGACAAGCGGCAAAAGGAGAAGTAGTGTTGTAATGATGTTACGCATAGTTGTTTTTTTATAGTTGTTGGTATATAGTTGTCGAGCCTTTTATAGTTTTGACATTATCTTTATGGTTCTTTCCACCGCCTCTTTCATTGTGTATCTTGGCGTGAATCCGGTTTCGAGCAGGCGCGTGTTGTCGAGCAGGGCGCGTTGCGCTATGCTGTATCCCCGGCGTTCGGTTTCTGTCGGCAGGTCGAACACGACCTTTGTGCCGGCGCAGTCGGCTGCCATCTGCGCGAAATCCTTCAGCTTGACGTCGCACAGCCTGTTGCTGATGTTGTATGCCGTTGCTGCCGCTCCGTGCAGCATGATGTGCAGCATTGCCGCCACGGCATCGGTGACGTATGTGTAGCTGTACAGCTGTTTGCCTTCTGATTTCAGCACGATGTCTTCGCCTTTCAGTGCGCGTAGCACGAACTGCGACGACGCCTTTGTGTCAGAAGTGAGCATCGTTGGTCCGAAGACGCGGCTCAGCCTCGCTATCTTCACATCCACGCCATGCTGTGCGGCATACGAGAGGCACAGGGCCTCGGCGCAGCGTTTCGATTCGGTGTAGCACGAGCGTGATGTTGACAGGTTCAGCGTGCCCGTATAGTCTTCGGTGAAGATGTCCTCGCCGCGTGCGTTGCCATACACTTCCACGGTAGAGGGGTAGAGCACTGTGGCGTGGCATCTCGCAGCCAGGTCCAATGCATGTTTCGCTCCGAGGATGTTGACGGTGACCGTCTCTACCGGATGTTCGGAGTAGGCGAGCGGATGCGTGTTGCTTGCCAGTGGTATGATATAGTCCGCCGTCAGGCTTTCGTCGAAGGGCTGGCACGCGTCATGTTCTATGAAGCGGAAGCGCGGCTCTGCGAGGTGCGAGCCAATCCGCGGTTTTGCGCCTTTGGCGCTTCGTCCCGTAGCGATGATGTTTACGTTGCCGAGCTGCATGAGCGCGTCTGTGAGATGTACGCCTATCAGTCCGGTGGCGCCGGTGACGAGCACCGTCTTGCCGCTCAGTTGTTCTATGCCTGCTATGTTGACGGCACGCCGCACGTCGTCTATGTATAAAGGATTGTCTGTGAACATAGTTGTTTTTAAGTTGACGAGTTGACAAGTTGAC
>CALZMB010000218.1 GCA_945788485.1 uncultured bacterium
TGTTTATCATCGCAGGGTTGCATTTTCCAGGTGCATGCACATGCTTGACGGGCAGGTTCAGCGCAATAGATTCATAGACGAGCCATGCCACGTCGAGGATGGGTCTGGCGTCGGTCAGGACGATTATCTCGTCGTCCTCCTGCGCCTCGTCGCCGAACTTCACTATCACCTTCTGCTCCGTCTCCACATCAAGCTGCATGGGGTCGAGACAGCGGTCGCAAGGAAGCGTCACCTCGCCTTTGGCATGAATGATAACCTCAGAGAAGTGGGGCGTCTTGCGTATAGACACGTCCACGTGCACGTCACCCTGAGTTATCTCACTGCCTTCGACAGACGCAAAGAAAGCATCGCCGAGACGTTCTGCCACAGCTGATTCACCCTCAACGAGGGACTTCATGTCTATCAAAAGCTTGTCTGTACTGCACATTTCGGGTGCAAAATTACTAATTTTCAGCCTAATATATTCAACTGTTATATCTATGTTACGTTTTTTTAACAGAATGCGGCTTGGTTCTAAGCGCGCGGATTCAACTCTTTCTGTAGGTTAAAAAGTGTTATTTAGGATGTAATGGATAATTTTTCAGCGTTTCTTGAATAGTATAGCGAGGGTTGCAGGGGCAATAGCGTCGCCTTTCAGAGGTTTCAGCGACCCGTCTTTCTGGTTCACGGCAAATTCCTTGGCACGGGCAGGGAGAGGGACGGCTGTCTCTGAATTGTTCATGATGAGCGTGGCGTTGTCGCCTTCCATAGTATATACGCCGTCTTTCTCGCCTGCCGGACGCATCAGGGGCAGTGCCTCGGCAAGACGTGTGTCGGAGAGTGTGAGCGAAGGACACGAGCCGCCTGCCATGACGACAGCCCACGGATGGCGGTCGAACGCCTTGGCATAATAGAGCACAGCTTTGCCGGGGAACGCGCTGACAGCATCGCGCACGGTGGCGTAGATGTCGTGGAAGTCGGGGTTGCCGGTGCGCGTGAGACGCAGATGCTGACGAGGGGCGAGATTCTTGCCGCCTTCGGGGGCGTAGAGCTTGCCGCCGTGCCGGTACCACTGCTCTATCTCAACTACATCGACGAGCTTCGCGAGAGACGGCTGCTGCATGATGGCGGTGGTGACATCAAGGGTGGCGTTGAGCACTACGTTAGCATCGCGGTGGCGCGACGTCTCCCATTCGCCGATGCAACGCAGCCAGAACTCCACGAAATGCGCAGGGCCGGTGTATTCCTCGCTCACCGAATGGTAGATGTTAGGAGCGTCGGCGGTGGCGTCAAGCACATTGAAGATATACTGGCGGTAGAGTTCTGCACGCTCAGCGTTGCTTGTGTCGTAGAAGAGGTCGGCGGTGAAGATGCGCTTGTCGCCGGTGAACGGCACGGGTTCGATGAACTGTGTGCCCTTGCCTTTGTTCGCTCCCCACGACTGTATGTTGTTGCGCGAACGCCACGGAGCGTCAACCCAGTGTGCGCCCGCCTCAAGGATGTTGTGCTGGAAATAGTGCTGGTTGATAAGCATCATGCCCGGCGCTGCCTTGGCGAGAGTGTTGATGCGGTGGAAATACCAGGTGTTGAGGCGCGAGAGGTCGTAGAGCGACAGCCCGTCCCATGCCGTCCCTTCGCCCGAACGGGCTATCGCCTGCTCGAAGAACGGCGGCCATACATTGCCGTCGGTGCGGCTGACGCGTTCGTGGTCGTCGCGGCGGCGGTCGTACCATAAGCCGTAGTTCTGGTTCCACATTGCGATGTGCTGACGCTCGATGACAGCGGTGAGGGTGTCGATGCGGTCGGTGCCGCCGCGTTGCTCGCAGCCCGGGACGAAGCGCGTGACGGCGTATGATGCCTTGTCCATATAGGGATAGCGTGTGCGGCCGTTCCACCATGGTGTGCGGTGGAATGTGCCGGCGAGCATCTTGCCGCCGAGAGTGAGGCGACCGCCGCTGACAGAGATGGTGTCGCCGCTATGCGTGCCTGCCTTCCCCTGTACTCTTCGACCAGGTCGAAGAGCCGCCCCCATCGTCTCCGTCGTCACGCAAGACGGCGGACAGCTCGCGACGAGGCTCGTGTCTGCCCACTCCTTCATCGTCACGCGCGGCTGCAATGCCTCCGCCGCCATCTCTGCCGCACGCTCCACGGTGGGCGAAGAAGAGCCGTCGAGGTTGCGTATATAGATGCGGCAGCGTGCCGCTGCCTCGTCGCCCAAACGCTGAGAGAGCTGCCAGGCGAACAGCGAACGGGGATTGCCGATGTGGTTGTTCGTCTCCATCCAGAAGCCGTTGCCCTGGCAATAGCCCCAGCAGCCTACGGCATAACAGCGGGCGTCGGACGACACGTCATAGCAGTCGATCTTTGACGCGGCACACTGCCATAGCACTGAATTGGCGGTGTTCCATCCGCCGCCCCAGTTGTCAAGCTCCATGTTCTTGAAAGACAGGCTTCCGCCTTCGACATACATGTTGTCAAGAAGTATTCCCGTAGCCCATGATGATGACGAGCCGCTCATGCCATGCGACGACACTGCCTCGCACTGGACGAAAGCGTTGGGACCCGGAGCGCAGTATCCGGCGGAGAAATCATTTATCCCCTCTTCTGAATAACAACGCTGGAAGAGCGTCTTGCCGCCCATGGTGAGGAATGTGCGGCGACGCCAGCCGCCTATCTCTGATGCGGGAGAGAACGAGCGGCAGTCTTCTACAGACACCTGCTGGGCATAACGCTGCACGATGACGGCAGAGCCTGCTAACGAACGGAAGTCGCACATGCGCACCCAGATGTCCTCGGCACTGTCGATATACACTCCGTCCCAAGCGTGGTTCTCGTCTGTCGGAGAGAGCGCGGCAGCCTCTATGGTGAGGTTCTCTACGCCGCAGTCGTGCAGCAGGCCTTGCCATTTATACACCAAGGCATAGCTCTCGCCCCATTTGTTGTCAAGGCTGACAGTGAGCGGAGCGTCAATCACGACGCGTTGGGATGAGGCGGACGGGGAGACAGACTTCACGTCACGCTGCCAGCGGACATCCATCTCGCCGGCTTTCCAGCCCCAATATGGCAGCTTGCCGCCGAAGACATCGCAGCCGATGCTCGCAATCCACTCTTTTGTCGAAGGACGCACGATGAGCAGACGGCTGCCTGCTGACAACGCTGTGGCGCCCGAGAGAGTGAGCGTCTGTGTGCCGACAGGGACGTAAGCGTCTGTCACACGCAGCGTGTCGATGACCGAGAAATCGTGCCGGCCCTCTATATACACAACCGCTCCGCGGTCAATGCTGACGTTGCGGAGTATGGTCTTGTGCTTTGACATACCACGGATGACAACGCCAGAGGCTGAGATGCGGAGCGGAGCTGAGAGTTCATGGACACCCTCGTCAATGAGGACGGCGCCGCGAAGGCCCGTCTTCTTGTCCGGAGCGAGGGAAGAGACGTAGTTTATAGCCTGCTGTATGCGCAGGCTCTGGTCGCCGGCATGATATGGAACAAAGACTTTTACGGGGACATCGGGGATGGCAGCGGCCTGCTGACAATAGCCGCAATACGAGAAATCGATGACCTTGTTGCCCAGAGCGTCGGGCGTGAGAGTGACGTCACCGCCTTTTGTGATGGTGATGGGAGCGGCTGCCTCTTGCCCGTAAGACGGCAGGCAGAGAGAGCAGGCTGCCAGAATTGTGAACAGTATTGTTTTCATTGTAGGTGGGTTCTATTAATTCGCTTTGTCAAATTTTGGATTTATTTTCGAGGACAAATTGTAAGTTGAAGAGGTAGCGTAGCGGGCTACGTGACCGATGAGACTTGCGATTTGTACCGAAAAGAAACCAAAAGATGACAAAACGTCAAACCTGCATAATTAACATTTTTGACGGTGGGAATTTATAGAACCCACCTGTAGTGTTATTTCCGTTTTCCTTCTGCCTCCTTGCGCTCTTTCACGCGCTTCTGCCATTCCTCGTATTCTTTCGAGAGATTATAGCCGCGTTTCGAGAGATAGTTTGC
>CALZMB010000219.1 GCA_945788485.1 uncultured bacterium
TCCATGTCACATTCTTCATATACCATCCGAACGAGATGTGCTCGAGGCCCATCACTACGACACCGGCAGCAGAACCGATGATAAGCATCGAGCCGCCGACACCGGCACAGTAGGCAAGCAACTGCCAGAAGACACCATCGACGGCAAGGTTCGCCAGCTCGGGATTTGAAGCAAGCATCTCAGTCGTCGTGACGGTGTACATCTTCATTGCACCGGCAACAAGAGGCACGTTATCTACTATCGACGAGAGGATGCCGATGGCACCGGTGACGAGATAGTCGTTGCCTACACTTTCGTCAAGCCACTCGCCGACGGCTGTCAGAACTCCTATCTCGGAGAGGGTGGCTACGGCCATGAGGATGCCCAAGAAGAACATAATCGTTGACATGTCGATGCGAGACAGCATCTTCGTAACACGCTTTGCCAACGGGTCGTGCTCCTCTTTCTTGCGGTAGATAAGTTCGGTGACACACCACAGCACACCGAGAACGGCAAGGATGCCCATGAAGGCGGGCAGCTCTGTCACGGTGTGGAACACGGGAACGCAGCACAAACCGCCTACTCCGAGGGCGAAGATGAGGTTGCGCTGGAACTTGGTAAGCTCGCTGATGCTCTCCTCGCGCTTGTCAACAACTTCCGGCAACTCGCCTTTAAGATGCATCTGCATCACTGCCGTAGGAACTATGAACGCAATGAACGACGGAATGATAATCTCGCTTATCACACCCAGAGCCGTAATCATCTTGCCGTTCCAGAGCATGATGGTCGTTACGTCGCCGATAGGAGAGAAGGCACCGCCCGCATTGGCGGCAATGATGACGCAGACGGCATACCACAGACGGTCTTTCTTGTCATGCACAAGTTTGCGCAGAATCATCACCATCACGATGGATGTAGTGAGATTGTCGAGAACTGCAGAGAGTATGGCCGTCATGAAAGCTATCTTCCAAAGCAAAGAACGCTTCGTGCGCGACTTCAGGGCTCCGCGCACCCAGTTGAAACCGCCGTGCTGATCGACAATCTCGACTATCGTCATCGCACCCATGAGAAAGAATAGCGTCGTACCCGCCTCGCCGAGATTACGCTCAATCGATTCGCCAAGCTCGAAACCTGGCAAGGCCAAACCCTCGTGACCGAGAGCTAAAAGTGTCCAGCACACCACGCACATGAGGATGGCTACAGCTGCCTTGTTGATTTTTGTTACGGCCTCGAGGGCTATGAAGGCATAGCCTATGACGAACGCAACTACAATAATGGTTATTAGTGACATTGTTAGATTTAAGGTAATAAATAAGTTTGTTATGTAAATTGTCATGCAAAATTAAACATTATATTTCAAATAACACGATAAATGGCAAAAAACTTTGAAAAAACTTTCATTATTCTACAAATTGTTGTATATTTGCAGTTGAAAAACCTGAAACTATGAAAGAGACCAAGTATTTTTTTGCGGTGGATCTGGGCGCTACAAGCGGCAGAACCATCGTCGGTAACATCATTGACGGAAAAGTGAACCTTGAGGAAGTCACAAGATTCCCCAACAACATCATTCAATACGGAGGACAGTTCTACTGGGACATTTATGCCCTGTATAACGAGATTGTCAAAGGGCTGAAGACTGTAGCGAAACGCGGCATCGAAATAGCAAGTATCGGCATCGACACATGGGGCGTAGATTTCGTTCTTGTAGCTGATGACGGACACATCCTGCGCTCGCCAAGGTCTTACCGTGACCCACATACATTCCCCGCGATGGAGGACTATCTACGTAACACGAAAAGCAAGCGCGAGTTGTATGACATAACAGGAATACAACTCATGAACTTCAACTCCATATTCCAGTTTTACGCAATGCGCAGAGAACGGGATTCCGCACTGCAGAACGCTCAGAAGATACTCTTCATGCCTGACGCACTGTCGTGGATGCTGACTGGAAACGACGTGTGCGAATACACTGTCGCATCAACCTCGGAACTGCTCGACCCGCGAACAGGAAAACTCGACGAAGGGCTGCTGGAGACTGTCGGACTCTCCCAAACACACTTCGGAAAGATGGTGAAACCGGGAACTCTCGTCGGCACTCTGACTGAAGAGCTGCAGGAGATGACAGGACTTGGAGCCGTGCCGGTGTATGCCGTGGCGGGACATGACACCGCATCGGCGGTCGCTGCCGTACCGGCACGCGACGAAAACTTTGCATACCTCTCGTCCGGAACATGGAGCCTCATGGGCATAGAGACACAAAATGCAGTAATAAACGAACGCTCGTACGAACTCAACTTCACAAACGAAGGAGGCATAGAAGGCACAACACGCTTCCTGAAAAATATCTGCGGAATGTGGCTGCTTGAACGATGCCGGAAGGAATGGGGAGATTCTGTGCCGCAGGACTATGCCACTCTGTTCGGCGAAGCAATGAAGACAGATGCCTTCCGCTCTGTCATCAACCCGGATGACGAGATGTTCGCAAACCCCGCAAACATGCAGAATGCCATACAGGAATACTGCCGGCAGACAGGACAGAAAGTGCCGGAGACTTATGCTGAGATTATAAGATGCATCTTCGATTCGCTCGCCTTGAGATACAAGGAAGTCTTCCTGTGGCTGAAAGAGTTTGCCGCTTTCGACATAAACACGCTGCACATAATAGGCGGAGGGTCGAAAAACGACTATCTCAACCAGTTCACAGCAAACGCAACAGGCCTGTGCGTGCTTGCCGGACCGCAGGAAGGCACGGCTCTCGGAAATATCATGGTGCAGGCAAAAGCCGTAGGAATGGTGAACGATATCTGGGAAATGAGACACATCATAGCCAATTCTGTCAGTCTGAAGCAATACCGGCCGCAGGACACGGAACTATGGGACAAGGCATTCGAGACATATCTCGACATCAAGAAAAAGAAGCACTGAGCTTCTCAAGGAACAGAAACGAACATATACCTTATTTTAACTAACACTTTTCATTTATGAAAACAGAACTCATAACAAAAGCCTATCAAGTGGCAAAAGAACGTTTTGCGGAGATGGGCGTGGACACAGAGAAAGTATTGAAGCAACTGCAGGATTTCCATCTCTCACTACACTGCTGGCAGGCGGATGACGTGAAAGGATTTGAAGTGCAGGCGGGAGAAATGTCTGGAGGAATACAATCTACCGGCAGCTTCCCCGGTGCAGCACGCAACATTGACGAACTCAGACTTGACATACTCAAGGCGAGCAGCCTTATTCCCGGTACACACCGCCTGAATCTGCATGAGATATACGGCGATTTCAAGGGAAAGGCGGTTGACCGTGACGAAGTGACAGTCGAATATTTCCAATCTTGGATTGACTGGGCGAAAGAACACGGCATGAAACTCGACTTCAACTCGTCGTCGTTCTCACATCCAAAGTCCGGCTCCCTCACTCTCTCAAACCCCGACAAAGCCATACGCGACTTCTGGATCGAACACACAAAGCGATGCAGGGAGATAGCAAACGCAATGGGAGAGGCACAGAACGACCCTTGTATCATGAACCTCTGGGTGCATGACGGATGCAAGGATGTCTCCGTAAACCATGCCCTCTACCGCCGCACATTGAAAGCCTCGCTCGACGAGATATTCTCCATCGAGCAGCCAATGATGAAAGACTGCATCGAAGGAAAGGTCTTCGGCATCGGTCTCGAATCGTTCACGGTAGGCTCGCACGACTTCTACACCGCCTATGCGGCACAGAACGGCAAGATGCTCACCATCGACACAGGACACTATCATCCTACGGAATCGCCGGCAGACAAAGTGAGCGCCGTCCTTCCGTTCATCAACGAGCTGATGCTCCATGTCTCACGTCCCGTGCGTTGGGATTCAGATCATGTCACAATCATGGACGATACGACACAAGAACTCTTCTCGGAGATTGTGCGTGCCGACGCTCTTGACCGCGTACACTATGGCCTCGACTTCTTCGACGGCTCTATCAACCGCATCGGCG
>CALZMB010000220.1 GCA_945788485.1 uncultured bacterium
ACTGCCGTCAGGAGTATCATACGCTCTGGCCTATACCTAACACATTCCTCGACAAACTGCAGAATGCAGAGGAGTTCGGTCAGAATCCGGGATATGACCCATACATGAAGAAATAACCAAGTCTTTCGGTTGACAAGTAAATATGCTGAGCCTCCTTCACTGCTCTTGTGGCAGAAAGTGCGTAAAGCTTCTTTACTTGTCAACCTTTCAACCAGAAACAATAACTTAATATAAAAAACATTCTATTATGAAGAAAATCTTTACTCTTTCTTTGGCACTTATTGCCACACTCAGTGCCAGCGCACAAGCAAAATATGGTCTATATACAGATACAGAAACCATGAAAGCAGAAAAGCAGATATGTGGTGTTACAGAACTTCCTGACGGCACTTACGACTTCGGCTACTATCAGGATGAGAAGGCAACGGTGACAAAGCAGAACGGTATGCAGCTCGCTTACCTCGATGTTAAGGCTAAGTACCCAGAAGTGGACAGATTAACCACTCATTACAATGCTGGGAACTTCGGTGGCAACTTTGCATATAATGCTCAGGTGTGGGGTGTGTTGGACGATGCTCTCGTTTATTCTTCTTCACTCACATCTGAGGATGCTGAGCCGAAAGCTATCTGGACCAAACCAAACCCAGAAGGCGGTGAAGACTTGGAAGTTAATGAGACTTGGGACCTTATTGCTACTGCTCCAGATCGTTGGGTAGGCTTTGCTGTTGATGTGGCAGCAGGTCAGGAACTCAACGTAACAGGCATCTCTTTCAACTGCGCTTCAAACCAGAACTACATTTGGTGCATAGCTATTTACGACGAGGCAGGCAACCAGAAGTACTTCTCAGGCAATGCGAAGATGGGCAACTGCAACACAACTGACGAAAGCAAGGCAATATGGCAGAATGCCAATTCAGCATATATCACGACAACAGGAGTCAAAGAAATTTCTGGTTGGGTTGTTCGCGACAATGTTGACCCGTCAACACTTGGTAGCGCATCACCTGTAAAGGCTTTCGCAGTTCTCCCCGAAGGCGGTCTGAAACTTACAGGCAAGAATACCGTACGTCTTTATTATGCTTGCAAGAACGCTCGCCTCTTGGCAATTGAGCACTTCTGGCTTGAGACTGGCGACCCTGTTCCTGGTGGCATCTCCAACATCACAGTTGACGCAGCAGAGAACGCTCAGGCTTACAACCTCGCCGGCCAGGCTGTCGGCGCTTCTTACAAAGGCGTAGTGATAAAGGGCGGCAAGAAGTTCCGTCAGAATTGATGAACGGCATGACTGACGCGTGAAGCGTCGGCATCATAAATAAAGGGCAGTATGTCAGCCGCAAAAGGCAGATATGCTGCCCTTTCTGCGTATGGAAATGATTGTCTTTATCTTAAATTTCCTCAAATCCAACGCCAAATGTTCAGCCCTTGAGGATTTTTCATTATCTTTTCATTCGTAAAAAGTGTGTAGTTACACAGAAATTACGAATGGCGCGAAGAGACACGGTTTAGTTTACAAAGTGTCAGAATTAACCATTGTTAAAACGCGGAATACACGCGCTGCGGGTCACGCGACGCTGATTGGCTCGTCTCTGCGCCCAGAATTTGTGGTTTGTGTAAACTGTTGATTGACAGTGTGTTGCAAATAAATGGAAATCGAACGGTGTTTTCTGGCGTAATGAATGCAGCAGTTGGGGGTCATGAATAGTGCCTTTAGTTGTCTGAAATAGTCAATCTTGGCTCATGAAATAGACTGTCTTGCATCGCGAAATAGTCAATCTTGTCTCGCGAAATAGTCAATCTTGGGTCGTGAAATAGTCAATCTTGCGTGTCTGAAGCGTCTTTTTCGCCTTTCGTGGTGGTGTTGCGCGCGGATTTTTTACGTTTTGGCAAGAGCGGAAATGTTAAAACGCCTGCAAACCAGTGTGTCGGTTTGCAGGCGTTTTTCGTGACATATTGTCATGTTTTCTGTATTATTCTCTCTATCTTTGAAATAGCCGGAAAACAAACGTTCCGTGATTTTCCGTGACCCTCTGTGTGAAGATATAATTTCCGGGTCGCCAGTAAAACCCTGTGTCAGTTACGCATCACAAAACCCCGGATAACCCCCTTGAAGAGGATGGGGCTGTGCTCTGGAGATATAACAAAAACCTGAAAAACCCCTTGAAGAGGATGGTGGCTACGCCCTGGTGTCAGTCTTCCGCTTTTGTCTTATAAGAGCAAGCTCTTAACGCCCAAAGCGGAAGACTGACACCACCTTCTTTCAGAAGGCACCATCCTCTTCAAGGCGATAAACAGGAAATAAACCTTCAGCCAGATATTAATCATCTTGTACATTGTACCTTGTACATCATACCCTTTGTGGCTCAAGTGTTGTCACTGTTGCCGTGATTTATCACGGACGGCAGTTAGCCAGCGTCAATGTTGTCGTTGTTGTCTCTGTTGTCGTGATAAACAGGAGATAAACAATATGTTAGAAGATGTACATATTTTGTATCTCACTATCGCTACAGTGTCTGTGCGGTGCTCTTACTCTTCGAGCAGGTTGTCAGCGAGGGCTTCGAGTTTCGGTATGTCAGCCTGGTGCATCCGTGAGATGATGGTGACGGTGGGCTGCACGACGGTGATGTTCTTCATCTCGTTGAGCATGCCGACCATTATCTTTCCGGCTGTAGGAGCCCATGAGCCGTTTTCTATGACAGCGACGCGGCGGCTCTGGAAGCCTTTCAGCTGCAGGTGGTGCAGGAAGTCGTACATCGGCGGGAAGACGTTGCCGTCGTATGATGCCGCCGCCAGCACGAGATGTCCCATGCGGAATGCGTCTTCTATGGCTTCTGCCATGTCGTCGCGTGTGAGGTCTGTGACCGCCACTTTCCCTGCGCCTTTCTCACGCAGTATGTCCGCCATGCGGAGTGCCGCCGCTTTCGTGCCGCCGTGTATAGAGGCGTAAGCGACGAGCACGCCTTTTGTCTCCACCTCGTATGCCGCCCAGGTCTTGTAGAGGCCGATGTAGTAGCCGAGGTTTTCGGAGAGTACGGGTCCGTGCAGCGGGCAGATGATGTTGATGTCGAGTTTCGCCGCTTTGTCGAGCAGGCGTGTCACCTGTGCGCCGTATTTGCCGCAGATGTTGAAATAGTATCGTCGTGCCTCGCACGCCCAGTCTTCGTCACATGCGAGAGCGCCGAACTTGCCGAAGCCGTCAGCGGAGAACAGCACTTTGTCGATGTTGTCGTAGCTGACGATGACCTCTGGCCAGTGTACCATCGGCGCGGTGTAGAACGTGAGTGTGTGTGTGCCGAGGGGCAGCGTGTCGCCTTCTCCTACGGCGATGCTGCGTCCTTCGAGCTGTATGCCTTCGAAGAAGTTCGGCATCATCTGCAGCGCTTTGGCGGATGTGACGAGCGTCAGTCCGGGATATTCCGCCATCACGTCAGCGATGAGTGCGGCGTGGTCCGGCTCGGCGTGGTGCGAGATGAGGTAGTCGGGCTGCCTGCCGGCGAGAGCTTCTCTGAGGTTCGCTTTCCACTCGTCCGCCTTCCGTGCGTCGGCGGTGTCCATGATGGCAATTTTCTCATCGACGATGAGATACGAGTTGTAGGACATGCCGTTGGGCACGTCGTACTGGCTTTCGAAGAGATCGATGTCGAGGTCATCGACACCGATATACTTGATGGCTTTCGTTACGTCTTTTACCATAGTTGTATTGTTGTTTGTTTGTTGGTTTTTGGGTGTTGTTTGTGTTTGTGATGTTTGTAACGATTGTGGCGTTCGTAACGATTGTAACGGTTGTGACGTTAGTATCGTTAGTGACGATTGGCGCGTTTTTCCCGTCACCAAAGCAGCAGCAGTCCGGCGAAAGCAGCCATGGCAATCATCTTCAGTGGATTGATTTTCAGCCAGAAGGTGCCGATGAAGGTGGCTGCGAAGATGCTTACGGAGATGTAGAAATACCATGGCTCAGCCGGTGTCG
>CALZMB010000221.1 GCA_945788485.1 uncultured bacterium
CGAACGAACTTACAGTTTGAGCCGAAAAGAGAACGAAAGATGGCAAGACGTTATACACTGCTCTGAAAATATATCTACGGTGGTAATTTATAGAACCACCCTTCATAACATCCAACACTACAAAAGATGAAACACAACAAACTATTCACTATAGCCCTCAGTGTCATCCTCACGCTCATAGTGTCGATGCCTGCCTTTGCGCAGAACCAAGTGAAGGGCACCGTCCTTGACGAGAACAACGAACCCGTCATCGGCGCATCTGTCATGATCGTAGGGCAGAAAGGCACGGGCACCGTCACCGACATCAACGGAAACTATGTGCTCAACGTGGCCAAAGACACGAAAATCAAAGTCTCGTACATCGGATACGAGACAGTAGAAACAACTGCCGGCTCTACCGTGAAGCTCAAGCCTGCCGACACAACCCTCAACGAAGTCGTTGTCGTAGGTTACGGCTCACGCAAACGCGCCCACCTCACGGGTTCTGTAGCTACAGTCCCGGTTGAGGAAATCACAGACCTCTCGTCAGGCAACCTCGCATCCACACTCTCCGGCCTCGTCAACGGCGTATCCGTGTCAGGCGGCGAAGCGCGTCCGGGAGAGAGCGCGACAATCACCATCCGAGGCAACTCCGGCGGACCGCTCTACGTCATCGACGAATACATCTATCCGAACGAGGTGAAAGTGGGGACATCAAGCGAGAACCTCGGCGAGACAGCATTCAACAACCTCGACCCGACTACAATAGAATCAATCTCCGTTCTGAAAGACGCGGCGGCTGCCGTATATGGCGCACGCGCCGCCAACGGCGTAATCCTCGTGACGACAAAGAAAGGAAAGATCGGCGCGCCGCAGATCTCATACAGCGGAACATTCGGCCTCACTGACGCCGTCGCGACACCTAAGATGCTCGACACATACAACTACGGACGCCTCGTCAACGCTGTCGTGGCAGCAGACCCGAAGAACACCATCGACAACAAGCGCGACATATTCCAGGCAGACGAGCTGGAGGCTATGAAATCTCTCAACTACGACCTCCTCGACAAATACTGGAAGACAGCTTTCACACAGAAACACGCCGTCAACATCAGCGGAGCGACAGAACGCGCTAACTACTACTCATCAGTCTCATACTTCAAGCAGGACGGCAACCTCGGGAAACTCGACTACGACCGTTGGAACTTCCGCGCCGGAACTGACGTGAAAGTGACGAAATGGATGAAGGCGGGCCTCAGCATCAACGGCGACTACGGAAAGAAGAACAAGCCGCTTGTGAAAGTAGGTGGCTCTGGCGCTGAACGCGACTATCAGTCGCTGCTCTTCCGCCCGCGCTACATCCCCGAATCAGTTGAGGGATATGACATCGCGGCTTACGGGCTGAGCAACTCACAGGTCAACCAGAACCAGAACTACAACTTCAACGTGCTGCAGAACTCCGGCGACTTCAGCCGCAACCAGAACAGCAACATCAACATCAGCGGAAACATCGACATCGACTTCGGCGAGATATACAAGCCTCTCAAAGGCCTCACAGCACGCGTGGGCTACTCTAAGAGCATCAGCCAGAACACAAGCGACGAGTACGGCTCGTCATACGACCTCTACAAGATGGTCATACGCTCAGGCTCAGGCGAACACCTCTACACTCCTATCGCAGGACAGGAAGCCGAGTGGGAAGCGCTGATGACCGAGAACAACTTCCTGCTCGCAAACAACGGCAAACCGGTCAGCAACGGACAGGAAGGCGGTTATCTACGCCGCGCCATGACACGCACCGACAACTATCAGCTCAACCTCAACATCAACTACGCGCGAGACTTCGGACAGCACCATGTAGGAGCACTCTTCTCAATAGAGAAGTCAGAGTCGTCTTCAAGATATGTTGACGGCATGGTGACACACCCCTACGAGTTCACCACGGGCGAGTTCAACTCAGTGACATTCGAGAGCATACCAACAACAAACTCCTACCGCAGCGAGGCAGGCTCCCTCTCATACATCGGACGCCTCAACTACGCATACGCTGACAAATACCTCTTCGAGTTCCTCTTCCGCTCTGACGCTTCAACCAAGTTCGCGCCTGAAAACTACTGGGGCTACTTCCCGTCGGCAAGTGCAGGATGGGTGATCTCGCAAGAAGACTGGTTCCAGAAGAACGTGACATGGGTTGACTATCTCAAGGCACGCATCTCGTTCGGTCTCACAGGACGCGACAACACAAACTTCTGGCAGTGGCTGCAGACATACGGCACTGACAAAGACAAAGGCGCGGTCTTCGGAGACGGAACGTCAAACAACGCCGGCTCGCACATCACGCTCAACAAGAACAACTCTGCCGTCAACCGAGACGCACACTGGGACAAGTCTTACAAGTTCAACACGGGCATCGACGCCAACTTCCTGAACAACCGCCTCTCTGTAGGTCTGGAATACTACTACCAGTGGGACCGCGAGAAACTCATGGCTTACTCTGAGACAATTCCTACAACAATAGGCACACAGTCGGCTAACCTCAACTGGGGAAAGAGCGACAGATGGGGCGTAGAGCTCTCGCTCAACTGGAAAGACAAAATCGGAAAAGACTTCAAATACCGCGTCGGAATCAACACCGGCTATTCTGACGACAAAGTCATCCTGCAGGAGTGGAACACTGGCGACCAGCAGTATAAGTCGGTTTACGAAGGACACCGCGCCGACATGGGAACATGGGGATTGCAGTGCATCGGAATGTTCCGCAGCTTCCAGGACATCGAAGAATACTTCGCTAAACTCAGCGAGGATTCCGGAACTGAGATTGACGACATCCGGTACATGGGCATGACAAAAGACCAGGTGCGCCCGGGTATGCTTATCTACAAGGACGTGCGCGGAAAGAAAGACGAGAACGGAAACTACACCGGACCCGACGGCTCGGTTGACGAGACATTCGACCTCGTAGAGCTGAACCACCGCAGCAACCCGTACGGATTCACAGCCAACCTCGGATGCGACTACAAGTCGTTCTCGCTCACAGCGCAGCTCTCGGCAAGCTGGGGAGGATACAGCTTCCTCGATTCTTCTATGCTCTCGTTCAACTCCATCTACGAGAAGTCGAATATGCCGTCGTTCTGGAACGTAGATAACATGTACAGCTACCAGGACGTTTACGACAACAGCGGAAACCTTGTCGTGGCTGAGAACCGCAGCGGTTACTATCCTAACCTCGCATACTCCGTCAACAGCAAGACATCATCTTTCTGGCGCATCAGCGGCACGAGAATACGTCTCAGCCGTATCACGCTCGCCTACAAGCTGCCGTCTGAATGGCTCAAGCCTATCGGCATCAACAGCGTACGTCTGAATGTCACAGGACAGAACCTGCTCAGCCTCTACAACCCTTATCCAGACAATTTCATAGACCCGATGTCAAGCTGGACTGCTTATCCTACACTGCGCAAGTGGACTATTGGTGTCAATGTTTCATTCTAAATCTGTAAAATAATGAATACAACTATAAAATCCTTCGGGGCTATGCTCATCGCAAGCCTTGCCCTCTCTTCTTGTAGCGATGACTTCCTTAAGGAGAAGATTTCATACGACCAGACAACCGAAGACTGCTACAACTACTACTCCGGCGCAGCAGGACGTGTGAGCGACATATACAAATGGAGCCAGCCCGATGTCAATGTCGGAGCATCATGGAAAGTGCCTTCCACAGGACGCGGCGACGACCTGGAGAAGTGTACGGAGGAGTTTACCGGATTCGGAGGCTTCGTCAACGAACTGATAGAATACACCTCACACACGCCCAACACCGTGCCTGACTACGGATTCAACCAGACAAAGAACATACAGACCATGGCATGGGGACGCATACGCAACGTCAACGATGTCATACGCGGCATAACAAACGGCAACCTGAAAGAAGACGAAAAGAAAGAACTCCTCGGACAGGT
>CALZMB010000222.1 GCA_945788485.1 uncultured bacterium
GCTGTCGCTTTAGCTGTTTCCGCAGTCTTTGCGTTGTTGTCGGCAGCAGGTTTTGCCGCTGTTTCTGTTGCTGCTTTCGGCTTCAGCGCCGGCAGAGGCCATGTGGCGATGATAGCTCCTGTCGGGCACTCACGCACACAGAGTCCGCATGCGCGGCATTTCTCCGGGTTGATGTATGAGATGTTGTTCTCGATTGTGATTGCCTCGAACTTGCAGACTTTCTGGCATTTTCCGCATCCTATGCAAGCAGCCTGGCAGTTTTTGCGTGCTACAGCGCCTTTGTCTTTGTTGACGCATGATACGAAGACGCGGTGCGGTATTTCTTTTATCACCTTGCCCTTCGGTCTGATTTCGATGATGTGTCTCGGACACGCCTTGGCGCACGCCCCGCAGGATGTGCATAGGTTCTCGTCCACTTCCGGCAGCCCTGTTTCGGGGTTGATGTTTATGGCTCCGAAAGCGCAAGCCGCCACGCAGTCTCCGCAACCGAGACATCCGTATCCGCATCCTGTCTCTCCAGCTCCGCAGCTGTTGACGGCAGTGCATGTCCTCAGTCCGTCGTATTCTACGGTCCTTGGCCGTTTGGCGAAGCATCCTCCGCATCTCACGACAGCAACCTTGGGTTCTGCCGCGGCGACGGCCATGCCGAGCAGGTCAGCCACTTTCGCCATGCACTCCTGTCCTCCTACAGGGCACATGAGGCCTTCTATCGAGCCTTTGTTCGCCCCTTTGATCAGTGCGTCCGCCATACCCGAACATCCGGGATAGCCACATCCGCCGCAGTTGGCGCCGGGCAGGGCGTCGAGGACAGCAGGCAGGCGGGGGTCTTCTTCAACAGCAAACTTCTTCGAGCAGACGTATAGCACAACGGCGGCTATAAGAGCGATGATGCCCAAGACGATTACTGCATTCAAGATAACATTCATAGTGTTGTTTTTGATTAGTTAATAAGTTATTGTAATAGTATTTTTTTAAGGTGCGTATATATGAGACAACATCTTTACGGCAGGGGGTTCTTGTCCGTTTGCGGCGGTGTGCCGGTGTCTGAGATGCTGAAGACGATGACGTTCTGCAGTTTCCGCCTGAAGGCGTAGAGTGCGGCGTAATAGACGGCGAGTGCGCCAAGGCCTCCGAATGCTGCTACGATCTGGCTGTTTGTCTCGTCGAGCGGGCACGGGCCGTCGTGGGCGGTAAGCAGCAGTGTGGCTACGATGGTTGCCACGACAACGGCGGTGGGCACTACGAAAGCGAGCAGCACCGCTGTCATACCCATTTTCTCTGACGCTTCTACAGTCACAGCATCGCCTGCTCTGTACTGCGTGGCGACAGGCGAATAGACATCAATCGTCTTCACTTTGCTCTCTGAGGTGAGGCATTTCTCCGACAGCTTACAGGACAGGCAGGCCGACTTCTGTGTTATGCGCACAACGATGTGTTCGCCGTCGATGCTTTCTATCTTTCCTTCGTGTCTGATTTGCTGGCTCATCGTGTTGTTGCAGAGTTTGGATTCAAAGTTTTTTGTGTGTTTTGGCCGTTCGTTAAAAAGGGTGTATGATACGTATTTGTATCTTTTGTGCAAAATTAATAATATTTTCTCATATCCTGCTAATTTTTTAATAAATTTTACATATAATATTGGTATATTCATCGAACACGCAAAAATCCTATCATACAGGTGGTGCGGCTGACACTTTCCTGCACTCTCCCGAATGTCAGAAAATCATGTTTTCAGGTGCGGAAAATGCGGTTTGCGGTGCCGTCGGCAGTCTTCCGGCTTGTCATTTTGAGTGTTTTGGAGTGCAAGATAGTCAAAGTGAGGATGCAAGATTGACTTGTTGGCGATGCAAGATAGACTATTTGAGGCACTGATATTGACTGTTTTGGGGGCATTTTTGCACGGTTTTTGACGAATGAAACATACAGACAGGAAATCGGTTTTCGCATATCACGTTGATTGTCAACAATATAGCCTAAATCTTGAAAAATACGGAAAAACCGCCGTAAAACCGTCGTCAGTGAGGCGCGACGTATTTTGCGGCGGTTTTTCCGTGTCAAGAAAGTGTCATGTGTGCCCTTTCCGGGGCGTGGGGTGATACTATTTTATCATGTTTTTTGAAAAATCGTAAGCTATACTATTTGAACGATGCCAGTTCTGAATAGATGCGTTGCACGGGCAGTCCCATGACGTTGAAGTAGGAGCCGACGAGTTTCTTCACCCCGACATAGCCTATCCATTCCTGCACCCCGTACGCTCCGGCTTTGTCAAGAGGCTTGTATTTGGCGACGTAGTATTTTATCTGCTCGTCCGAGAGGTTGTCAAACTCTACTGCGGTGCGTACGCTGAAGGTCTTTGTCTTGGTTTTCGAGCGCAGGCAGACGCCTGTGATGACACTGTGTTCTTTGCCTGAGAGGTCTCTGAGCATCTGGCAAGCCTCTGCTTCGTCGGCAGGTTTGCCCATCACTCTCCCTTCGAGAATCACTACGGTGTCGGCAGTCAGCACGATGTCGTTGTCGGATATATTCCTTACGTGAGGCTCGAGGAAGTAAGGCTCTGATTTCTTGCGTGATATGTATTCTGCTGTTTCTTCTGCTTTAAGCGTTTCGGGATATGATTCGTCGATGTCAGGTATGACCCATGTCCTGTATTCGATGTCCAGCCCTTTCAGCAGTTCTTTTCGTCTTGGCGAGTTGCTTGCGAGAATAATCATGTCTGTCTTGTGTTCTGAGTTGGAAAATGATTGGGTTGTGTATGACGTTGGGAGTTTATTGGAACTGTCCTATGTGTACGTTCTCCCATTTCAGTTTGTCGTCGCTCTGCGGCTTGCGCTCGTCGGCGGGATGTCCGAATGCTATGGCGCACAGCACGCGCTGGTTGTCGGGAATGTTGAGAATGCCGGCAATCACTTCGTTTGCTGTCGTGCCGTCTGTCAGTCCGCGTTTGTCAAACTGTGCCCAGCAGGAGCCCAGCCCCAGTTCCTCTGCCTGGTATTGCATTGATACAGAGGCGATGGCGGCATCTTCTATCCAGCAGTCGTTAATGTCCGGACAGCCTGTCACGACGACGACGAGCGGAGCCCCTTTCAGAAACTGGCTTCCCATGTCCTTGGCGTCGGCAATCTTCTCGATGGTCAGCCTGTCTTCTACGACGACGAAATGCCACGACCTGTTTGACTTGCTTGTCGGAGACATCAGGGCGGCTCTGAGAATCAGCTTCACTGCCTCGCTGTCTATTTCCTCTGTTGTGAACTTGCGGTGCGACCGTCTGTTGGCTACGATGTTTTTGAATTCTGTCATGATGATGTGTCTTGTTTTATCTCGTTTTGGTGTTGTCGCTTTACAAAAAACGGTGCAAAGTTACAAATAAATATGAATATATGATGCATAAAGACTGTTGTTTCGCTTTTTTTTAGTAACTTTGCACGGTTTTAGTAGATTCTGTTGACGGGCTGGCAAGTTGGCGGGCTGGTAAGTTGGCGAGTTGGCGTGTTGACAGTAAAGCACATATTTATGCCTTGAAGAGGCAGGACACTCAGCCCCGGGACACTCCCGTGGCAGGAGAAAAAACATATTCTCGACAATGGGGAAAAAGAAGAACAGTCGCCGCATGATGTACGTTTTCCTGACGGCATGTGTGGTGTTGGCGGTGGCAGGATATTACGCCTGCTTCTCCGCCATGTCGAAAGACGGTGCAGATCATGACGTGTTTGTCGATGCCGACGACACGTCAGATTCAGTGATGGTGAAGGTTGATACGGTTAGCGGCACCTTGCAGATGGCCGTGTTCAGGACGCTGGCGGGCGTCGCCGGCTACGGCGCGCATGTCCGCACGGGCAGATACGTCATCGGTTCGGCGGGAGCTTTGCAGACGTTCCGACGTTTCCGCAACGGCCAGCAGACGCCCG
>CALZMB010000223.1 GCA_945788485.1 uncultured bacterium
AAGTCGGTGCAGTTCTGTAGCGAGATGTTCTCGACGGGTAGCTGGGGGCCTTTGAATGTGGAGGGGTTTGCGCGCATGACGGCTTGCCACAGTGCTTGTGTGACTTCTGTCTCGCCGATGTAGTAGGTGGCGAGTGTGACTTGGTGTGCGGGCTGCTCGTCTGCTGCTGGGTTCTGCTGCTCGGGTGTGGCTCCCATGTTGAATGTGCCGCCTTCTACTTTCTTCATGTTGAAGGTGACGCCGTTGACGGTGAAGGTGAGGGTGTTGGTGTTGGTCTGCGCTGGGAGGTGGAGGGCGGAGATGAGGAGGGCGAGGAGGATGATGGTTTGTTTCATTGGTTTTGGGTTGTTGTTGTTGTTTGACTGGATGTGAAAGCAGCGGGCTTATGCCCGCTGTACGGGGGCGGTGGCGGGGGTTGGTGCCGCGCCGCCATCATGTGCCGTTGATGTATTTTGGTTTGTTGTCTGTCATGGGTGTCAGGTTTTGTCTGCAAAGGTACGATTGTTTTTCCACATTTCATTATAATTATATTACTTATTTTTAAATTTTAAAATATTATATGATGATGATGATAGGGTGTGGATAGTGTGGATTATATTTTTTTTGGGGTTTGATGGATGGGGGCTTTGCGTGCGTAAGTGGTTGTGGATGATGAGGATGGGGTCTTTGAGCGGGATGGATGGAATGGGCGGAACGGGGTGTTGAAATGTGTGTTGATATGTGCGGGATAAGTGTGTGGGTTTTCCACAATGGCTGAGGCTGGTGTTGGGGGTGTGGATAAGTGCGGGGTTATGCACATGGTTATACACAGTTTATGCACATGTTTTTTGGGGTTATACACAGTGGATGGAGGGGGAAGCAGCGGGCGGATGCCCGCTGAACGGGGGCGGAAAGGGGATGGCAAGAAAGACAATGTTGGGGGGCAAGGTTGATTATATAAGAGGGCAAGAAAGACAATGTTGGGGTGTGAGGTTGACTATATAAGAGGGCAAGAAAGACAATGTTGGGGTGTGAGGTTGACTATATGTGAGGAGATGGGTGTGGGCTTATATATATAAGGTGTGTGGGTTTTCTATCCAGGTGTCTATCCGTTTGTTGTTTTGTAGGGTGGCGGCGGTGTTGTAATTTTGCACACCTACTTATTATTAATCTTTTTAATACTGATTTTGCAGATATGATGAACTTTATGATGTGTCAAGGTTTGCCGGTGGCAATGGCTACGGTTGACGGCGGTGTCGTTGATGAGACGGGCCGCATGGTGTTTGATGAGGGTATGCAGCTGAGCGAGCATTTCAGGTTGTGTGAGTTCACGCGTTCGGGTACGGCTATCCGTCATAAGTTGGACAATACGCCGGATGCTTTGGCTGTGGTGAACCTCCGCCTGCTGTGCGAGAATGTGCTTGAGCCTTTGCGTAGGCGGTTCGGCGTGATAAGGATCACGAGCGGGTACAGGTCAAAGGCTGTGAATGAGCTTGTCGGCGGCGTGGAGTTTTCGCAGCACCGTTTCGGTCAGGCGGCAGACATTCATGTGCCTAACGGTGAGGTTGGGAAGAAGATGTTTGAGTTTCTGAAGGAGAACGTGCCTTTCGACCAGCTTATCTATGAATATGAGCGCAAGACGGGCAAGCATTGGCTGCATGTGTCTTTCAAGATTGAGGGTAACCGCCGCCAGGCGTTCATGAACTACCGGATGTGAGGGTTTTCTGTACAACGAAAAAGCTGGCGTGAGAGCCAGCTTTTTTGCGATTTTATATGCCTGTCTTATTTCAGTTTCTTTCTCGACTGCATGATGAAGATGATGCCGATGATGACGAACGGGACTGAGAGTAGTTGTCCCATGTTGAATGTCATGCTGTCTTCGAAGAGTTCCTGGTTTTCTTTGGTGAGTTCGATGATGATTCTGAACGCGAAGATGTATGTGAGGCACAGCCCGAAATAGAATCCTGTTCCGATGTGTGTGTCGGTCTTTGCTGTCCGTCGGTGGTTTTTGTAAAGGCGGAACATGATGATGGCGAGCAGTGCGTATGCTATCGCCTCGTAGAGTTGTCCCGGGTGTCTGGGCAGCTGGTCAACGCGTTGGAAGATGAACGCCCATGGCAGGTCGGTTGGTTTTCCGATTATCTCGGAGTTCATGAGGTTTCCGATACGTATCAGCGTAGCCATGACGGGTGTTGCTATTGCTACGCAGTCGATTGTGAATAGCACTGGGACTTTGTTTCTTTTGCTGTAGGCGATGATGGCGAGCATCAGTCCGAGGGTGCCTCCGTGGCTTGCAAGTCCTTCGTATCCGATGAATTTCCAGTTTCCGGATGATAGTGAATCGATGACGCCAGAGCCGAATAGTTTCACTGGAATGAACATCTCGAATACGCCTTTTGCTGAAGCGAGGAAATAGTCCGGCTGATAGAATATGCAGTGTCCGAGGCGTGCTCCGAGAATTATGCCTACGAAGCTGTACAGGAATAGCGGTTCGAATTTCTCGTCGGGCATGTTCTGTTGCTTGTAGAGTTTCTGCACGATGAGATATACTGCAGTGAACCCGATGAGCCAGCAGAGCGCGTACCATCTGACGGCGAGTGGTCCGATGTGCAGTGCGAAGAGGTCAGGGTTCCAGATGATGTAGCTGAGCATGGTGTGTTAAGGTGTGTAGGGGTTAGACATTGAAACGGAAGTGCATGATGTCTCCGTCCTGTACGACGTATTCCTTGCCTTCGATGCCGAGTTTTCCGGCTTCTTTTATAGCCGCTTCAGATTTGTACTGTATGTAGTCTTCGTATTTTATGACCTCCGCCCTGATGAATCCTTTCTCGAAGTCGGTGTGAATCACTCCGGCGCATTGCGGTGCTTTCCATCCTCGTTTGAATGTCCACGCCTTCACCTCCATCTCTCCTGCTGTGATGAAAGTCTGCAGGTTGAGTAGGGCGTAAGCTTTTTTGATTAGACGGTTGACGCCCGATTCTTCAAGTCCGAGTTCTTCGAGGAACATCTGCTTGTCTTCGTATGATTCGAATCCGGCGATGTCCTCTTCTGTCTTCGCTGCTACGACCATCGATTCTGCGCCTTCTTCTTTCGCCATTTCGTCTATTTGCCTTGTCCATTCGTTGCCGTCGCGCGCGGCTGTCTCATCCACGTTGCAGACGTAGAGTACAGGTTTTGACGTGAGGAGGAATAGGTTGCGCGCCGCGTCTTGTTCTTCTTTCGAATCGAAAGAGACGGTGCGGGCGTTTTTCCCGGCGAGGAGCGCGTCGCGGTATGCAGTGAGTACGGTCAGTTCAATCTTAGCGTCTTTGTTTCCGGTGCTTGCGATTTTCTGTGTCTTGGCGTATTTCGCTTCGATTGTCTCGAGGTCTTTGAGCTGTAGTTCGGTGTCGATGATTTCCTTGTCGCGAATAGGGTTTATTGTGCCATCGACGTGCGTGATGTTGTCGTCGTCGAAACATCTGAGCACGTGTATGATAGCGTCGGTCTCTCTGATGTTTCCGAGGAATTTGTTTCCGAGGCCTTCGCCTTTGCTTGCGCCTTTGACAAGTCCGGCGATATCAACTATTTCGCACGTCGCGGGCACTATTCGTCCCGGGTTTACGATTTCTGCGAGGCGCGTTAGTCTTTCGTCAGGCACAGTGATGACGCCGACGTTAGGTTCTATGGTGCAGAATGGGAAGTTCGCCGCTTGCGCCTTCGCGCTTGATAGACAGTTGAAAAGAGTTGATTTGCCTACGTTAGGCAGGCCTACGATGCCGCATTTTAATGCCATTGTGTTAAGAGTTTAATGATGTGTATGTTTCGGTTTGCACATAATGCCTTGCAAAGTTACGGAATTTTTTTTATACGAGTTGTATATTTAACAGAATTTTTGTCTT
>CALZMB010000224.1 GCA_945788485.1 uncultured bacterium
AGACGCAGAACAAGAAAGGCGCAAAATACCGCAAGGAGAAACGCGACAACGCCGCCGAACAGAGAGATGCCGCAATGGCAGCAGAGGCAGCAGAGAGCCGCATACTCAAGCTCACGGAGTATGTGACCGTCTCTGAACTCGCCACGATGATGGATGTGCCTGTCACAAAACTCATCGGCACGCTGATGTCTATCGGAGTGATGGTGTCTATCAACCAGCGCCTCGACGCTGAAACAATCAACATGGTTGCTGAGGAGTTCGGATTCACTACAGAGTATGTCTCAGCTGAATTGCAGAACGCCATAACAGAAGAAGAGGACGACGAGATGGACCTCGAATACCGTGCGCCTATCGTCACCGTCATGGGACACGTCGATCACGGCAAGACCTCGCTCCTCGACTATGTGCGCAACACGAACGTCATCGCCGGTGAGGCGGGCGGCATCACACAGCACATCGGCGCATACAACGTAAAACTGGAAGACGGCAGACGCATCACATTCCTCGACACGCCGGGCCACGAGGCGTTCACCGCCATGCGTGCCCGCGGCACCCAGGTCACTGACATCGCGATCATCATCATTGCCGCCGACGATTCTGTCATGCCGACGACAAAAGAGGCCATCGCACACGCACAAGCTGCCAATGTGCCAATGGTGTTTGCCATCAACAAGATTGACAAGCCGGGTGCCAACCCCGACAAGATACGCGAAGACTTGGCACAGATGAACCTCCTCGTTGAAGAATGGGGCGGCAAGTATCAGTGTCAGGAAATCTCCGCAAAGAAAGGCATCGGCGTCGAAGAACTGATGGAGAAAGTGCTTCTCGAAGCAGAGATGCTTGAGCTGAAAGCCAACCCCAACCGCAAGGCGACAGGTTCTGTCATTGAGGCATCGTTAGACAAGGGCAGAGGCTACGTCTCAACAGTGCTCGTCTCTAACGGCACATTGAAGGTGGGTGACATCGTCATCGCCGGTACATACTACGGCCGTATCAAGGCAATGTTCAACGAGCGTAACCAGCGCGTAGAGAAGGCTGGTCCGTCAGAGCCGGTCATCATACTCGGTCTGAACGGCGCTCCGTCAGCCGGAGATTCGTTCCATATCATGGAGACAGAGCAGGAGGCACGCGAGATAGCGAACAAACGTCTCCAGCTTCAGCGCGAGCAGAGCCTCCGCACGACGAAGACCCTCTCGCTCGAAGAGATTGCTCACCGCATCGCACTCGGAGAGTTCCACATGCTCAACCTCATCGTCAAGGCAGACACGCAAGGCTCGGTGGAGGCTCTCACAGATTCGTTCATCAAGCTCTCGACAGAGAAGGTGGAGGTGAAAGTAATCCAGGGCGCTGTCGGCCAGATTTCAGAGAACGATGTGATGCTCGCCTCTACGGCAGAGAACGGCATGATTGTAGGCTTCAACGTGCGTCCTTCAACAGCCGCCAAGAAGCTGGCAGAGAACGAGGGCGTAGAAATCAACACCTACAGTGTCATCTACGACGCCATCGACGACATCAAGTCAGCGATGGAAGGCATGCTTGACAAAATCAAGAAAGAGGTGGCTACGGGACAGGTCGAAGTCAAAGAAGTCTTCAAGATCTCGAAAGTCGGCACCGTGGCAGGCGCGATGGTTGTCGATGGAAAGGTTCACCGCAGCGACAAGGCACGCCTCATTCGCGACGGCATCGTAATCTTCACTGGCAACATCAACGCCCTGAAGAGATACAAAGACGATGCAAAAGAGGTGGCTACAGGTCTGGAGTGCGGCATCTCGCTCGTCAACTGCAACGACATACAGACAGGCGACATCATCGAGACCTTCACCGAGATAGAGGTGGAGCAGAAGCTCTGACCCACACGACATACAGCGTGGTGCGGCTGCATCACGGCAAACATACTTACGCAGGAAGCGGAATGGAACAGCAGTCCTCTGCCAAGAGAGGAGAAGCGACGCCATTCCGCTTCCTGCGTTTTGCGTTGTACGCAGCGCACGCCCAGCGACTCTGCGGCTGAACTCATTCAGAGACAGTCTCCACGGCAGAGAAGAGACAGTCTCCGCGGCAGAGAAGAGACAGTCTCCACGGCAGAAAGGTACGATTTCCACGGATATGTAAGCACGATTTCCACGGACAGAGAAGATACAGAAAAACATTTCCGTTCTCGCTTATTAATTTATAATTAATAAATTTCGCCAATTCGTTTTTTTTTCGTAACTTTGCACAAAATAATCATCAAATTTCAACAATGGAAGAAATACAGAAAACAGAAGGCAACTATACAGGCAGCAGCATCCAAGTGCTTGAGGGTCTTGAGGCAGTGAGAAAACGCCCTGCCATGTATATTGGCGATATATCAGAGAAAGGTCTGCATCATCTTGTGAACGAGACAGTGGATAACTCTATCGACGAGGCGATGGCAGGCTACTGCACCGACATTGAGGTGACGATAAACGAAGACAACTCCATCACCGTAGAGGACAATGGCCGCGGCATCCCTGTCGATGAGCATCCGAAGATGCACAAGTCCGCCCTTGAGGTGGTGATGACAGTGCTGCACGCCGGCGGCAAGTTCGACAAAGGCTCGTATAAAGTGTCTGGCGGTCTGCACGGCGTGGGTGTGTCGTGTGTCAACGCCCTCTCGACACACATGCTATCGCAAGTGTTCCGCGACGGTAAAATCTATCAGCAGGAATACGAGCAAGGCAAGCCGCTCTATCCCGTGAAAGTGGTCGGCGAGACAGAGAAGCGCGGCACAAGGCAGCAGTTCTGGCCCGACGGCTCGATATTCACCACCACGACATACAAATACGACATCATCGCGACGCGTATGCGTGAGCTGGCGTTCCTCAATGCAGGCATACGCATCACACTGCGCGATATGCGTCCGGAGCATGACGCCGAGGGCAACATCCCGGACGACTGGCAGCCTAAGACAGAGGTGTTCCACGCGCAAGACGGCCTGAAAGAGTTTGTGAGATACGTTGACCGTCACCGCACACATCTCTTCAACGACGTCATCTATCTCAAGACAGAGAAGAACAGCGTGCCCATAGAGGTTGCCATCATGTACAACACCGACTATTCGGAGAACATACACTCGTATGTGAACAACATCAACACCATCGAGGGCGGCACACACCTCCAAGGTTTCCGCACAGCCCTGACACGCACTCTGAAGACATACGCCGACAATGAGCCGTCCCTGTCTAAAGAGATAGAGAAAGCGAAGATTGAAATCTCTGGCGAGGACTTCCGCGAAGGCATCACCGCCGTCATTTCCGTGAAAGTGGCTGAGCCGCAGTTCGAGGGCCAGACAAAGACAAAGCTGGGCAACACCGAAGTGGCTGGCGCTGTGCAGCAGGCCGTGGGCGAGGCTCTGACATACTATCTCGAAGAGCATCCCAACGAGGCGAAGAGCATCTGCAAGAAAGTCATACTCGCCGCCACGGCACGCATCGCCGCCCGCAAGGCCCGCGAGAGCGTCCAGAGAAAGAACCCGATGTCCGGCGGCGGACTGCCCGGCAAGCTCGCCGACTGCTCAAGCCGCGACCCGAAGAAGACGGAAATCTTCCTCGTCGAGGGTGATTCTGCCGGCGGTTCGGCAAAACAAGGACGCGACCGCCACACCCAAGCCATACTGCCGCTGAGAGGAAAGATTCTCAACGTGGAGAAAGTGCAGTGGCACAAAGTGTTCGAGGCAGAATCCGTCAACATCATACTGCAGGCCATCGGCGTGCGCTTCGGCCTCGACGGAGAGGATTCTAAAGAGGCGAACATCGACAAGCTGCGCTATGACAAAATCATCATCATGACCGATGCCGACGTCGATGGCTCGCACATCGACACGCTCATCATGA
>CALZMB010000225.1 GCA_945788485.1 uncultured bacterium
ATCCACTAATTAATCTATTGATAGTCAACTTTGTTGGCTACTACCGAAACTTGAATAATTAACATTTAAGGGTTGACGTTTTGCCATCTTTTGTATTCTTTTGGGTCAAAACCTGACAAAGCGTTTATAGAACCCACCTTAAGTTATGGAATGGGAAGGACCACATATTTGTCCCTACTGCGAGGGGGAAGACACCGTAATTCATCATGACGGTACGGTGGAGTGCCACGAATGTGGATTTATCTGGCTGGTGAGTGACGATACGCAGCCTCAACGACACCAACCCGGCAACGCCAACACAAAGTATGGCGAGACGGATGCCGCAAGGGTGATATTGAGTGTCTTGCTCTTTATCGCCATAGTGGCTTTTATTGTCATCATGGCTTGCTGCTGATATGGCGAACGGGAAGCGTAATACGCTTCAACAAGACGTGTTTCCACTCTTTCGCCTCAAAAAAGGGCGGAAATGTGAAGAATTATGGGAAAAGAATAAGGAATGTTCGAAAAAAACACTAACTTTGCACTTGGATAATCAGAGACGGGCACCATTCTCTTGCATAGCTTCGCTGTGCAAATGAATGACACTCCCTATTTTCCAAGTGCGAAGAAGCACTTGGATAATCAGAGACGGGCACCATTCTCTTGCATAGCTTCGCTGTGCAAATGAATGACACTCCCTATTTCCCAAGTGCGAAGAAGCACTTCAAATCAATGTATAATGTGCAAGGTACAAGGTGCAATGCAAAAAGAAAAAATAACTTATACTATAATAACGCAAGATGAAAAAGCTTTTGTTGGGTGACGAGGCGATAGCCTTGGGTGCTATACATGCCGGACTGAGCGGCGTGTATGCTTATCCCGGCACGCCGTCAACCGAAATAACCGAGTTTATACAGAATGACCCCGTGGCGAAAGCAAGGGGTGTGCACAGCAGATGGTGTACGAACGAGAAGACTGCCATGGAGGCTGCCCTCGGCATGTCGTACGCCGGGAAGCGCGCCTTGGTCTGCATGAAACATGTGGGCATGAACGTGTGTGCTGACGCTTTCATCAACTCTGCCATAACAGGAGCGAACGGCGGCCTTGTCGTTCTCGCTGCCGACGACCCCTCGATGCACTCGTCGCAGAACGAGCAGGATTCGCGCTTCTACGGAAAGTTCGCTCTCGTGCCTGTCTTCGAACCGTCGAACCAGCAGGAGGCTTACGATATGATGGCTGACGCCTTCAATATGTCTGAGCAGATGAAAGTGCCGGTGATGCTGCGTATCGTGACACGTCTCGCCCACTCGCGGGCTGCCGTGGAGACACGAGAGATGCGCGACGAGAACAGGCTGAATATCAGCACTGACCAATGGGTGCTGCTGCCGGGCATCGCGCGCAGACGCTACGCCGCCTTGATAGACAAGCAGAAGGAGATGTGCGAGGCTGCCGAGAGGTCTATATATAATAAGGTAGAGAACGGAACGGGCAGATTGGGCATCGTCGCTTGTGGAATAGGATATAACTATGTGAAGGAGTGTGGCGACAACGAGGTTGACATCCTGAAGGTGTCGCAGTATCCTCTGCCGGAGGAGAAGGTGCGACGCCTTGCGGCGGAGAACGACGCTATTCTCGTAGTGGAAGACGGACAACCTGTCATCGAAGAGGATGTGAAGAAACTCCTGGGCGCTGACTATGCCGTGAAAGGGCGTCTGACTGGCGACCTGCCACGGACGGGGGAACTGACGCCCGACTGTGTGGCGGCGGCTCTCGGCAAACCAACGGCTTCTGCTTTCGAAGCGGCAAAATGCATCGCAGCACGACCGCCACAGCTATGCAAGGGCTGCGGACACCGTGACGTTTATGGGGCGTTGGTGAACATCATCAACGAATATCCTGACGCGCGTGTCTTCGGAGACATCGGATGCTACACCCTCGGCGCGCTGCCGCCTTTCAAGGCTCTGTCGTCGTGTGTGGATATGGGCGCGTCGATAACGATGGCGAAAGGTGCTGCCGACGCGGGTGTACGCCCTGCCATCGCGGTGATAGGAGACTCGACATTCACCCACTCGGGCATGACGGGTCTGCTCGACGCCATCAACGAGAACTCGCCCATCACCGTCATCATCAGCGACAACCTCACGACGGGCATGACGGGCGGACAGGATTCTGCGGGCACAAACAAATACGAGGCGATTTGTCTCGGACTGGGCATGGACCCCGAGCACCTGCATGTTGTCACTCCGCTGCCGAAGAACATTCCTGCCATAACTGAACTGCTGAGGAAGGAAATAGAATATGAGGGCGTCTCGGTCATCATTCCAAGACGTGAGTGCATACAGACTGCTGCAAGACATGCACGGGAGAAGAAAAGTAATCTCTTTTAGTTGACAAGTTGATTTTTCGCAAGCTCAAGGGAACTTCCTCCCTTTGGTCAGTGGGTCCAAGGACAAATCTCTTTTTAGTTGACAAGTTGACGAGTTAACAAGTTGACAAGTTGTTTACCAATAGAATAAAAAATGAAGAAAGACATCATACTCTGCGGCGTGGGAGGACAAGGCATCCTCTCTGTCGCAACCATCATAGGCGAGGCTGCCACTAAAACGGGCGTGAACCTTAAGCAGGCTGAGGTGCACGGAATGAGCCAGCGAGGAGGAGACGTGCAGTCGAACCTGCGCCTGTCAACTGAACCTATATACAGCGACCTGATTCCAAAGGGCGGATGCGACCTCATCATCTCTATGGAACCGATGGAGGCTATGAGATACATGCCATATCTGGCTGAGGACGGTGTCATAGTGACAAGCAACAAACCGTTTGTCAACATACCGGATTATCCCGCAGAGGAGGTTCTCTTCGGAGAACTCAACCAACTGCCGCATGTGGTGCAGCTCGACATCGAAGAGGTGGCAAAAGAGGCCGGGAACGTGAGGAGCGCCAATGTCGTGCTGCTCGGAATGGCTGCGAAATACCTCGAGATAGTGTCGCCCGAGCAGTTGAGGGATGCAGTGAAGACCATCTTCGCACGCAAAGGGGAGGCTGTGGTAGAGGCGAACCTCAGGGCTTTCGACGCTGCTAACACATAGAACGTACACAGATTACAACAGACTACAACAGACAAGAAAAAGACAGTGAAAAACATAGGCATAACGAAGGATTACGAGTGCGAATACTTCAACCCGGAAATGGAGACTATGAGCCGCGGCGAGATAGAAGCACTGCAGCTGAACAGGCTGCAGGAGACGGTGAGACATTGCATGAACTCCGCCTTCTACAAGAAACGGTTTGAGGAGGCAGGGCTGACACCGAAGGACATCAGGACACTCGACGACCTGCGCAAGATTCCATTCACGACAAAGCAGGACCTGCGCGACACCTACCCTTTCGGCATGGCTGCCGTACCCCTTGAACTTTGCACAAGGCTGCACTCGTCGTCAGGCACGACAGGCAACCCGACAGTCATACTGCACACCGACACGGACATTGACGAATGGGCGAACCAAGTGGCGCGAAACCTGTGGATGGTGGGGCTGCGGCCTGGCGACGTTTTTCAGAACTCAAGCGGATATGGCATGTTCACCGGAGGCCTCGGTTTCCAGAACGGAGCAGAGAAATTGGGTATGCTCACCGTACCAGCTGCTGCGGGAAACTCGCTGAGGCAGATAAAATTCATAAAAGACTTCGGGACAACGGCGATACATGCCGTGCCCTCGTATCTCACACGACTGAAAGAGGTGATGGATAAAGAAGGCGTTGACCCGAGAAAAGACACGAAACTGAAAATCTTCGCCATCGGTGCAGAACCGCACTCGGAAGAACAACGCAGACGTATCGAAGAGATGTTCGGCGTGAAGGCTTACAACTCTTTCGGCA
>CALZMB010000226.1 GCA_945788485.1 uncultured bacterium
GTTCAAATGGGATAAAAATCGTTGAAAATAATTTTTGGTATCAAACTTGGGTTAACAATGACCAGCCTGGAAGGCTGTACAAAGCGAGATTTGTCCTTGGACCCACTGACCGTAGGGAGGTAATGCGGTCGTAACCGAGGACGAAGTCCTCGGTATGTCGATGCAAAACAACTGCCTGGAAGGCAGTACCTCGTCCCAAGAAAACATAAAAAGGTACTGTCTTCCAGACAGTTGCGCTGTCATTTGAGTCCCTGGACTTTGTCCAGGGTTACGACCGCTTCGCTTTGTACAGCCTTCCAGGCTGGTCGTTATATACAAATCTTTTTAAAGAGAAACTTGACTACACCTTATTATATATATAGCACATACAACTATACATGACAGCGCCGCAGACTACGCGAGGGTTATCTCGCCCGAGCCGTAGCAGCGGTGGTGAGCCTCGTCATACAGCACGCAGAACTGTCCGGGAGCCACGCCGTGGATGGCTTTGTCCGCCACAATGCGGCAGATGCCGTCGCCAAGGGCTGTGAGTGTGGCGTGGCAGTAGTCGGCGGTGTGACGGATTTTTATTGTTATGCCGATGCTGCCTGCCTCTGCATCGTCGGCGAGGACAGGCATCGTGAGCCAGTTGATGTCGTGTATGAGGAACTCTGAGCTGTAGGCGCTGGCGGGGTCGTAGCCATGAGAGAGGTAGATTATGTTGCGGCGGATGTCTTTCTTCACCACGAACCACGGGCCTCCGCCGAAGCCTAAGCCTTTGCGCTGGCCTATGGTGCAGAACCAGTGGCCTTTGTGTTTGCCCACGAGGCGGCCGGTTTCTATCTCTATGGCATCGCCTTCGCGCTCGCCGAGATACATTCGCAGATAGTCGTTGTAGTTTATCTTGCCGAGGAAGCAGATGCCTTGAGAATCCTTGCGGTGGGCATTGATGAGACGGTTCTCCTCTGCTATGCGCCGCACCTCCTCTTTCATGAGATGCCCGATGGGGAAGACGGCTTTCTGCAACTGCCACTGATAGAGCTGCGCGAGGAAGTCTGTCTGGTCCTTCACGGGGTCGGGACTGGTGCAGAGCCATTTCATGCCCTCGCTGTCGGTCTCTGTCGTGGCATAGTGGCCGGTGGCGATGAGGTCGTAGCCGCTGCCGCGCTTGTCGTTGAAAGCGCCGAACTTGATGAGGCGGTTGCACATCACGTCAGGGTTGGGCGTATAGCCGTGGCGAACCTTCTCCATTGTATATTGCGTCACACGGTCCCAATACTCACGGTGACAATCCACCACCTCAAGCCGGCAGCCGTAGCGGCGGCAGAGGGCGGTGGCCATCTCAAGGTCTTCTTCAGATGAGCAGTCCCACGGCTCGTCTGACTTGTCTTCCGGACCGATGCGTATGTAGAAACAGTCGGGACGGATGCCCTGTTCGCACAGAAGATGCAGGGCGACGGCAGAATCCACGCCTCCCGAAAGGAGCAGGGCGACGGTCTGGTTGGATGATATGCTTGACATGATGGTGTGTATGACGGATGGAGACGGGTTGTATGACGGATAGGGAGATTATATGAACGACGGGTGCAGGGAGCGAAGCGTAAAGCTGAACATATCGTGCGGCGGAGGTCAGTAAGCCGAACGGTATTTCCCCTCCTCCTTGTCGTTGAGCATTGAGAGGTATGAGTTGTAGCGCGAGAGGGAGATATAGTGCTGTTCGACGGCAGCGAGAACGGCGCAGCCGGGTTCGTGCGTGTGGGTGCAGTTGTTGAAGCGGCAGTCTTTCGAGAAGCGGAATATCTCTTTGAAATACGAGCAAATCTCTTCCGGCTCCATGTCGAATGTGCCGAAGCCTTTGATGCCAGGGGTGTCTATCACCCATCCGTTGCGCTGTCCGCCGTGCGGGAGAGGCAGCATCTCGGAGAAAGTGGTGGTGTGCATGCCCGTGTTGTGAGCGTCAGAAATCTCCGCGGTGCGCAGGTTGGCGCCCGGGAGAATGGCGTTGAGGAGTGTTGACTTGCCCACGCCGCTGTTTCCGCTGAACAGCGTCACCTTGCCCTGAAGCATCGCGGTGAGCTCGGCAACGCCGGTTCCCTCAGTAGCAGAGAGCGCGAGGCAGGTGTAGCCCACCGTGTCGTAGAGCTGCATCAGCAGCTCTTGCATGTGCAGCTCGTCGGGAGAGAGGATGTCGCTTTTGTTGAACGCGAGGATGACAGGCACAGAATAAGCCTCGGCGGAGGCGAGGAAACGGTCGATGAAGGTTGTCGATGTCTCGGGATAGTTGACTGTCACGACAAGCACGGCCTGATCGACATTGGCGGCGATGATATGGCTTTGCTTCGAGAGATTCTGCGATTTGCGGATGATATAGTTGCGGCGGTCGGCTATCTCGGTGATAAAGGCGGTGCCCTCGCGGTTGGGTTGTATGGTGACACGGTCGCCGACGGCGACGGGATTGGTGCTGCGTATGCCTTTCAGACGGAAATTGCCCTTTATCTTACAATCGACGGTGCTCCCCTCGTCGGTGAGCACCGTGTACCAATATCCTGTGTTTCTGATTACAAGTCCTGTCATTCGTAAAGATGATTGATGTATTTCTGCCTGCTGACGGAGTGCGTCATGGCGATGTGGCAAAAGCGCGGCGGCTGTCGGGACGGCTGTCCTGACAGCCGCCGCGTGTGGAGGGTTGTCCGGAATTCTCCCTGCTGCGGCAAGGGAGACGGACAATACTGCTTAGACAGTCATGATTTCCTTGTTCTTCTCTGCAAGGATCTCGTCGATTTTCTTGATGTATTTGTCGTGCAGTTTCTGCAGTTTCTCCTCTGCGTCTTTCTGCTCGTCCTCTGCCAGACCGTCCTTCACAGCCTTCTTCAAGGTGTCTTTGTATTCGCCGCGTGTCTTGCGTACGGAGACTTTGGCTTTCTCGCCGATGCCGTTACACTGCTTTGCGAGTTCGCGGCGGCGCTCTTCTGTCGGCACCGGGATGCAGAGACGTATAATCTCGCCGTTGTTGTCCGGAGTGATGCCGAGGCTTGAGTTGATGATGGCTTTCTCTATGTCGCGTATCGCTTTCTTGTCCCATGGACGTATGGCGATGGTGCGAGGGTCGGGCGTGGAGATGTTCGCCACCTGGTTGATAGGCACTGTAGTGCCGTAGGATTCGACCTTTATGCCGTCAACGAGGGCTACGTTGGCTCTGCCGGCACGGATATGCGAGAGTTGTTCTTCGAGATACATGCAAGCCATGCTCATCTCTTCCTCTGCATTGTTGAGGGTTGTTTTTACGTCTATCATAGTTGGAATGTTTTGTGGTTTGGTCATGGTGGTTGGATGTGCAGCGCAGGCGTTGCCGGCGGGATGTGCCGCATGGAGCGCCGTCGTTGTCATGCGGGGGCTGCCGTGCCGTACAAAAAAAAGAGACAAGAACGTAAAGAAGTCAAGGAGTCAGACGCTGCACGATGTGTGCGGTGGCGTTCTGGCTTCTCACCTCCTTGCCTTCTTGTCTCTTTATGCGGGCTGTCGGGTCATGCAAACACGACGCGCGCAGCCCAGGCTATGGCGTATGGACGACACGCCGGAAGCTTACTTGTTGGATGCAGGAGCCTGTTCTGCTCCGGCAGGAGCGGCATCCTTAGCTGCAGCAGGAGCAGGAGCAGCATCCTGTTTTGTCTGGCTGGCACCGAAGCCAGGCAGATTGGTCGGGTTGGTAGCACTCTGTTCTGTTGCAGCCTTCTCTATCACACTCTGCTCAGAGAGGGCTGTCGGCGCTACATAAGCGCAAATGACGCTGAGCACTACCATTGAGCCGGCGAGTGTCCATGTGGCTTTCTCGATGAAGTCTGTTGTCTTACGCACACCGAGCACGGCAT
>CALZMB010000227.1 GCA_945788485.1 uncultured bacterium
TGCTTGAACATCTGCAGGCACTCCTTGCAGAATATCCCATGATTGACATCCGTGCTATGGGCTTCACATCAGGCAACTGGCAGGACGAGCCGTTGTGGAAATCCCGATGACGAGACAGGGAATGTCGAAAAAAAAAGAGCTGCAACCAACCAGACTTGACTCTATACCTCCTATATATACAGACAATAAAGTAGAGTTGCCTGTATATCTATGTAAGAGAACGGGCATCGTTTCAACTGCATCCCATCCTAATTTCCCTTTTCACGGCATCCCTTTATTTTTCTTCCCTTATTTTGTCCTCTAAACCTCACGTTTACGGCATTGACGGCTCGAAGAGAACTGCGCCAGAAAAGGGGCTGAACATTATCCGCATGAACAACGGCACGACAAGGAAGGTGGTGAGATAATCGCCTGACATATAACAAGCATAAGGGGGGTGCGGCAGTTATGTGCCGCACCCCCTTATGCTTGTTGTTCGGTTCGTGTCATGAATGTTCCGTGTCCTCATTCTGTGCAGTCGAGGCGGTTGCTCCACAAGAACCGCCGTGTCTCGCTGACTATGACGCCCGACAGGAACAGCAGCGACAACAGGTTCGGGATAGCCATCAGTGCGTTGAAGATGTCAGCCATGTTCCATACGACATCGAGGCTGACGACGGCGCCGAGATAAACGGTGATGAGGAAGACGACACGATAGGTATTGATGGAATATTCCGTCATCTTCGATGTTGCGCCCGCGGTGCCGCCGCCTGTCGTCTTTCTTCGGTCTATACTTTTAGACACCTTGTGCGCGAGATATTCTATGCCGCGTTCGCCGTAGTAGCTCCATCCGAGAATGGTGGAGAAAGCGAACGTCAGCGAGCCGAAGGCTAGCAGCGGTTCTCCTATGTACGGGATTTTCGAGAACGCCATTTTCGTCAGCACGCCGCCGTCGCTGACGTTGATGTCTGGATAGGCGAGGATTGAAGATACTACGACAACGCCCGTTATGGCGCATATCACCACCGTGTCCCAGAATGTCCCCGACGATGAGACGAGTGCTTGTCTAACCGGGTTGCGTGTCTGTGCCGCGGCGGCTACGAGAGGCGCGGAGCCAAGTCCGGACTCGTTGGAGAACAGTCCGCGCGCTATGCCGTAACGTGCCGCGAGCATTATTGAAGACCCCACGAAGCCTCCTCCGGCGGCGTCAGACGAGAAAGCCGATGACACAATGAGTTTCACTGCCGGCACCACGAAGTCGTGGTTTATGCCGAGAATGACAAGACAGCCTGCGACATACAGCGCCGCCATCAGCGGCACCAGCATTCCGCAGCATCGCGCGATGCTCCTTACGCCGCCCATGATGACCGCCGCCGCCAGAATCGTCACTATGCCACCGATGACAACGGGCGACACGCCGTAGGCCTCATGTCCCATCGTAGAGATGGCGTTTGCCTGCACCGTGGAGCCGATGCCGAACGTCGCGATGGCGGTGAAGAAGGCGAAGGCGTATGCCATCAGTTTCCAGAAGCGGCGCGCTGTTCCCGTCTTCCCGTTTGCCAAGCCGCGTTCGAGTGCGTACATCGGGCCTCCGAGCGTCGTCCCGTTCTTCGTCGTTATGCGGTATTTCACGGCGAGCAGTGCCTCCCCGTATTTTGTCGATATTCCGAGTACGCCCGTCAGCCAGCACCAGAACACCGCCCCCGGTCCGCCGAGAGCCACTGCCGTGCCCACTCCGACGATGTTGCCCGTGCCGATGGTGGCTGCGAGGGCTGTGGCGAGGGCTGCAAACTGCGAAACGTCGCCCTGTGAATCCTTGTCTTTGCCGACGGACAGGCGTATCGCCTTCAGAATGTGACGCTGCGGGAAGCGAAGTCTTACGGTGAGAAAGATATGCGTGCCGAGAAGCAGCACTATCATCGGCCATCCCCAGAGCAGACCGCTGACAAGTGAGAGAAAATCGTTGAAATGTTCCATAATTACATCATTTTTGCGTATTCAGCTTGCAAAATTACAACAATTATACTGTTTGCGCAAGCATATCGCTATATATTTCTGAATCTTTCATACATTTTGTTTTTATGCAAACATCTGTATGCAATTCTAAAAAATAGTATATATTTCCAGTAAATATGCACAATATACTAAACAAAGGTTAAATATATGGTACAGAATTAAACAAATCGCCATATTTTCCGTCTATATTTTAGACCACGGCAAAAATGCGGGGTTTCTTGCATGCCGGATGTTGTCAATAATAATATGTATATAGTATAATTTCGCGACAGCCCTTGTCGGGCATAAAATCTTAAGAATACAAATAATCTGTTAAGCATACATTTTTCTCTCTCTTCTATTAATGTGAATAGGCGCGTGAAAGTAGTGATACTTTTACGCGCCGCCTTTTTATGTTCTCTTCTTGCTATGTCTGTCCTCTTCTCTGCCCCCAGGACTTGTTGTCTTGGTATCAGAGAAGAGGGTTGTTTTTCATCTCACTGCTATTCTTGCAGTGGCTTTCCATCCGTTTTTGTTCTCGACTTTGACGATGAAGACACCTCTGTGTTGAGGCACAGGAAGCATAGTCGTCGTTCCGGCAAATGTTTTCGACGCCACTGTTTTCCCTTCTGCGTTGTATATGTCAGCCTTGAACCATGCCGTGCCGTCCGTTTTGTTTATGACGAGCATCAGCAGTCCGCTGTTTGTCCTGACGAAGCGTATGCCGCCGTCTGTTTCGGCAGACACCGCGGTTTCGATCGCCGCCGTGCCGTATGATGTCTCGTATGCTCCGAGGTCAGGAGCCGTGCCGTTGTATTCTATGCCGTTCACCTCTATGCCTCTGTATATCGTGCCATCTACAGCCGTGCCACAGTCGATGAGGAACGAGTCGTCTTTCAGTCGCGCGAAGGTTGAATATGGCAGGCTTCCGTCAGCATTGCGCGGTGCGATGAGCATGGCGTGGTTCTCTGTGTCTAAGAATTGTGCAGGCGAAGCCTTGCTGAACTCGCACGTTGTTGTCGTCAGTCCGTCGAGCGAAGTGTCCACCTGGAATCGTCCGTACTCGCCGTATTTCCCTTCTTCGCCCGGCTTCGGCAGCCCTGTGTTCTTGTCTATCTTGTCCGTAGCGGCATTGTCGTTGATGGCTATGCAGTTTGTGAGGGACACTGCGTGTCCGCTGGCGATGCTTTCGTATATACGGTAAGAGTAAGCCTTGTCGCTGATGCTCTTCAGCGTCATGCCCGTGCAATTGTTCATGATGATGTCTCCGGCGTTGTGGTTCTGGTCGAAGCCCTTTGCCTTGTTGCATACGGCGAGGCATCTGTTCATATACAGGTTCATCGCGCCCTGGTCGCTGCCCATCTTGAATCCGTTGCCGTTGCCGCTCGGCGCGATGGTGTTTTCGTCGAGGAAGCCGTTCTTGTATGTCAGGCACTCTTCGAGGATGACGGTCTTGTCGTCTCCGAATCCGCCCTCTTTCTTGTAGAAGACGTCCCATCCGTCGTCGGAGTTGAGCCATGCCCGGCATCCGTAGAAATAGTTTCCGTCGCCTACTGACAGCTTCGGAGCGAATCCGTCGGCATCGCCCTGTCCCTCGTCGCAGTTGAGATAGGAGTCGCAGTTGATGATGCGGTTGTTCGATGCGAGGTTCTTCAGCTGCAGTCCCGAGTCGCCGTTGCGGTAGAAGTTGCATTCTTCGATGATGTTGTCGTGCGCCTGGTCTGTGGCGTTGACGATGTCCTGGGCCGTGCCGCCCACGGGCTTGTTCCTTTCGATGAGCATTCCGTTGTCGCTCGCATTCGTTATGTCGATGCGGTAGAAGTGCCAGTAGCTGCCGCACAGTCTGATGCCCT
>CALZMB010000228.1 GCA_945788485.1 uncultured bacterium
GGCAATGACTACCACACTCCGGACCACTCCGACTTCTCCGGATTGAACGTCATCGACTTTGCCATGCACTGGAATTTCAACTCCGCCGCCGGCGCTTTTGGCGTGCATACACAAGACTATCTCTACAACGACGCCACATACAATGTGGTTTATGTGGATTCGCACGACTATGCCCCTGACAGCAACTACCGCTTCAGTAAGGACCAGGCGACATGGGCTGAAAACCTCTCGCTCATGTTCACCTTCCGCGGCATACCGTGTCTGTTTTATGGATCAGAAGTGGAATTCCAGAAAGGAAAAGATATAGACAAAGGTGCTGTATTAGCGCTCAAGGAAACCGGCCGTGCCTATTTTGGAGGATACATCGAAGGAAAAGTGAATGTCACGGACTTTGCGGAATACAGCGATGCTACCGGCAACATGGCTTCGACACTGACTTATCCTCTGGCGCGCCACATCCAGCGCCTGAACAAGATACGTGCGGCTGTGCCGGCGCTGCGCAAGGGACAATATTCTACAGAGGGCTGTTCGGGCAGCCTTTCCTTCAAGCGGCGATACACTGAAGGCGATACAGATTCATACGTTCTTGTCACTATATCCGGAAACTCCACTTTCACAAATATCCTGAACGGAACATACGTGGATGCCGTTACAGGCGATGTGAAAAACGTGACAGACAACACTCTCACGGCAGAATGTTCCGGAAAGGGAAACATGCGCGTATATGTGCTCAACGGTCCGGGTAAGATAGGCGACGACGGCAAATACCTGTATGGCAACGCTTCAGTAGAACAGCCGTGGGCGTCATGGCCTGACGAGACCATGCCTGACGAAACGTGGACAAAAAAACCGGTATCAGGCGGCGGCGAATCAGGCGGCAGCGGTACACGCGAAGAGCCGGAAACCGTAACAGCGCCTGCCATGAAAGCCGGAGAGCAAGCGATATTCCTATATCACGAATCATGGATCAATGCCACTGTATGGATATGGCAATCTTCAAAAAACTACACCGGAGGCAAATGGCCGGGCGAAAAGCTTCAGTATCTCGGCAATAACATGTACAAGTGGACCTACACAGGCACCGACGTGATTCCAGAAGGAGCGAGCATCATCTTCAGCAACAACGGCAAAGAACAGTCGCCCGGCAACAACGAAGGCGGATATACATACGTGAACGGCGGAGTCTATAAGATCGGATCGGCACGCGACCCGTACGAGGTGATTAGTGCAAAAGGACCTAACGTGACCATCTCGCCAAAAGGCGGCAAATTTGTAGGCTCGCAGGATGTCACCATTACAGCTGCCAACGCCACTTCTGCCTGGTACAAGGTAGGCAGCGGCAATGAAGTGCCGTTCACAGGCACAGCAACATTCACCATAGGCGCGGACATGAACGTAGGCGAAACGGTTACAGTAAGCTGGAGCGCAACAGACGGTACGGAGACTACAACTGGTTCGGCAGAATTTACGAAAGCGGAAAGCCTGACCACGGTATGGCATATCTTCTTCGACAACTCCTCGGCAAATTGGGCAAAAGTAAACTGCTACATCTATGGCAGCAACGAATGCCACGAAATCACTGGTAAGTGGCCGGGCAGCGCTATGACTTTCAATGGTGAATACTACGAATATGTGGTGGAAACAAGCGGCGCTCTTGATGAATGTAACGTAATATTCAGCAATGGTCAAGGTTTGCAAACCGGCAACAACGTAAAGGTCCGCAACTACGGTGTTTACAATTTCAATGGTGATACAGGCATTACAACGGGTATTACCAACATCCCGGCAGACGATGCGAATGCCGCTACCGAATACTTCAACCTGCAAGGTGTACGCATCATGCGGCCCGCCGCTTCCGGAGTTTACATTATCAAAAAAGGTAACAAGAAAAGCAAGGCTTACATTCAGAAATAAGCTGCCCACAAGACAGCAATCATCACGAGGGCATGTCACTGCATTCTGACATGCTCTCGTTCTGATTCGTAACGACAATGCAGACTTAGACAAACCACACCACCATGAGAAAAAGAACCCTCACTCTCTGCACACTACTCATGCTCGCTCTCGCCGCCATGGCAGAGGGCAAAGCGAAATACGTCTTCTATTTCATAGGCGACGGCATGGGCATCAACCACGTCAACGCCGCCGAGACATACCTCGCAGCCATAGAAGGACGCATCGGCATCAACGAACTGTGCTTCCCGTCATTCCCCTGCACCGCCATCGTCAACACACAGAGCGCGACAAACGGAGTGACAGATTCAGCCGCAGCAGGCACGGCACTCGCCTGCGGACACAAGACAAAGAACGGAGCCGTCGGAGTGCTCGCCGACCTCACCACACCCGTCAGCAGCATCGCCGACTGGGCACGCGAGGCAGGAGCGGCGGTAGGCATAACGACAAGCGTCAGCATCGACCACGCCACGCCAGCAGCATTCTACGCACACGGGCCATACAGAAAGAAGACCTACAATATCGGGCAGCAGCTCATCACCAGCGGCAACGACTTCTACGCCGGCTCAGACTTCGTCTCGCCAGACAACCCCGAAGCCGGAGGACCCGACCTCTACCAACAGGCGGAAGAGAAAGGATACGTCATCGCACACGGATACAAGGACTATCAGAAAAAAGCGCACAACGCCAGCAGGATGATTCTCTTGCAGACAGAAGAGGCTAACCGAGACTACAGATACGCCGTGCCGTACGCCATCGACCGCAAGAAAGGCGACATGACACTGAGCGACATCACACGCGCCGCAATACACTTCCTGACAAAACAGCAGGGAGAGAAAAACGGCTTCTTCATCATGGCAGAAGGCGGGAGAATCGACTGGGCATGCCACGCCAACGACCTCTGTTTCATAAAAGAGCTCATAGACATGGACAACGCCGTGAAGGTGGCATACGAATTCTATCAGCAGCATCCCGACGAGACACTCATCGTCGTCACAGCCGACCATGAGACAGGAGGCTTAGTGCTCGGCAGCAAAGGCTACGAGCTGCATCTCGACATCGCCGGACACCAGCGCATGAGCATCGAAAGCTTCGGGAAACAGCTGAAAGAGATGCACAAAGGCGACGGAAAGAAATTCACATGGGAGAAAGTCAGACGGCTCATCGCCGAGAACTTCGGCTTCTGGAACGGCGTGACACTCAGCGACGAACAGACGGCACGGCTGCGCAAAGCCTTCGACAACATCATCGAAGGCAAGGGCGAGAGCATCGAATCGCTCTATCAGAAAGACGACGAGCTCGCCGTCACCGTAAGGCAGATACAGGCAGAATGCGCAAACATCGGCTGGCAGACACGCGACCACAGCAACGGATATGTCCCGTGCTTCGCCATCGGCGCAGGAGCCGAGCGGTTCACCGGACGCATCGACAACACCGAGATTTGCCGCAAAATCGCAGCTGCAGCGGGATGGACACCGCGGTGAACCTGCACGACATATATATACAAAAGACGAGGGTGTGTCTGTCGTGAAATGAACCCCGAAAGTATTTTGTCTGACTTTCGGGGTTCATATCATTCTGACACGCCCTCGTCTCATGAAGGTATATTCGGTTGTCTGTCTATTGTCAGCAGGCAGAATCTACAGCCTGTCGATTTCCTCTTCTGTCAGTCCTGTGAATTTCTGTATATGCTCAACGCTCAGATTGGCTTTCTTCATTTCTTGGGCAATGGACAGCAAAGCGGAAGTGCGTCCTTTCTCCATGCCTTCTGCCATGCCCTGCTCATGTCCTTTCTCCATGCCCTCTGCCATGCCTTGCTTGAAGCCGTCTCTCATGGCGGTGTCTAACGAGTTCTTCAGGTCACGGTATG
>CALZMB010000229.1 GCA_945788485.1 uncultured bacterium
CTCCGTGAATGTTGACGAAGAGCGATGCGAAGGTGTCGTTTCCCGCCACCTTTATTCCGCCTTTGTATTTGTCTGATATGTTTCCGTAGATATCCTCGAAAGCGGCAGAATCTATTTCGAGCGAGTATTCCATGTCGGGTCGCCATTCACCTTTTATTATATAGCGCCGTTCTCTGAGCGTGTCCGCCACCACCTGCACTGGCGAGTTATACCACAAGGTGTCTATCTTCGAGTACAGGTGTATCGCCGCCGTGTCGAGCCTCATGAGTGGTTTGTCGAACTCGAGCGCGATGTTCTTGTCGGGCGACATCTTCTGCGGTATGGTGATTTTCGGTTTCAGCAGCGGCAGGTCGGGCCTGGGCTCCGGCTCCTTGCCTTTTTTCCTTGCCTTCTCCGCTTTCTTCTCCCATTTCTCTATGTCGTCGGCTTTCTGTTTCATGCGTTTCTCGTACGGCACTTTCGCCAGCATTTCGAGCGTGTCTGTCTGCAGCGTCATGTTTCCGAGCGTGTCCGTCACATAGTAGTCCATCTCCATCCTCAGCGTGTCCTGGTTGACGAGCATGGTGTCCCTCAGCCAGCAGGTGACGGTGTCTTTGCCTGCCGAGGCCTCTATCACGAAGGCGTTGTCTGCGCTGAAGTTCATCGGGCGGATTCGGGGCAGGGTGTCTGATGTCGTGCTGAAATATATGGTGAATTTCTCCGGCACGGCGCGTTCTGTCTTCACGAGATAGCGTTCTGTCTGTTTCTGCGTGAACGCCCTCAGGCAGATGTCGTCTGGCAAGAAGTGTGTGTATGCCACGCGCCGTATGTCAGCGATGTGCAGCGAATCCACCCATGTCGTGTCCTGTCGTGTGTCCGGCATCGATGTCGGCACGATGATGTCTCTCGCGAAGGCGAGTTGCTCGCCTCGTTGCGACAGTTTGAAATCTCCGTCGCTGTCCGCCAGCCCATAGACCCTGTATCTCCCCGGCGCCACGCCTTTTATGACGAAATGTCCTGCTGCGTCGGTGCGTCCCGCCCTCAGCATCGGCTGTGTTGTGAAGGCGCTGTCTTCGAGGTTGTCATACAGCCCGACGAGACATCCCTTGACGGGTTCGAGGTTCTGCGCGTCGAGCACATATCCCGACACTTCGAGAGTGTCGATGACCTCTCCTGTCGAGAAGACGTATGTGTAGTTTCCCATCGGGTTGCCCTCGTTGTTATCCACTATGGCGTCAGAGAAGTCGATGGTGTATGTCGTGTTCGCCCTCAGCGTGTCCTTCAGGTCGATGCGAATCGCCTTTCCCATTGTCTTTATGTCGGGCTGTTCGAGCTGCGGCGGGCAGAAGATGACGTTCTCCGTGGCGTTCTCGAGTTTTATGTATTCGCTGAAGCGTATCTCTATCCTCTGCTCTCTGACGTTGGTCGAGCGTTCGGCGGGCGTTGCCGCCACCACTCTCGGCGGCACTTCGTCATACCATCCGCCGTCTGGCTGTCCCATACGCGCGCACGACGTCATGCCCGCCGCTGTCCACAGCGCGGCGAGCAAGGTGCATATCAGCATGACAGCGTTCTTTCCCTGCTTCATTTTTTCCTGTCCGTTTTTCTGCGTGCTATTTGTTTATCTTCAGCAGCTGGTCGATATATTCGCGTGTGTTCGAGAGCCTCGGCACTTTGTGCTGCCCTCCCAGTTTGCCGCGCTGCTTCAGCCATGTATGGAAGAGTCCGGGCTTCGCCTTCACCACCTCCAACGGCTGCAGCGTGATGTCCTTGAAGCGCTTCGCCTCGTAGTCGGAGTTTATCTCCTGCAGCTTCGTGTCGAGCAGCCTTGCGAAGTTGTCCATGTCGTCCGGCTCGGCGGCGAACTCCACGAGCCATTGGTGCCTGCATCTCCCTTCGCCGTCCATGAAGACGGGTGCCGCCGTGTATTCTGTCACCTCCGCCCCTGTCTTCATGCAGGCGTATGCCAGTCCCTGCTCGGCGTTATCGACTATCAGCTCTTCGCCGAAGGCGTTGATGAAATGCTTCGTGCGCCCTGTGATGATGAATTTGTACGGGTCTCTGCTCGTGAACTGCACCGTGTCGCCTATGATGTATCTCCACAGCCCGCACGACGTGGAAATCACCATAGCGTAGTTCTTGCCCGTCTCCACGCCCCACAGCGGCACGACCTCCGGCTTCTCCTTGCCGAAGTCTTCCATCGGTATGAACTCATAGAAGACGTCATAGTCCAGCATCAGCAGCATCGCCTTGTCCTCGGGATCAGACTGTATGCCGAAGAATCCCTCCGACGCGTTGTACGTCTCCTCATATCGCATGTCGCTCTTCGTGATGAGCTGCTCATACTGTTTGCGGTAGGGCGTGAAGGCGATGCCGCCGTGGAAGAAGACTTCGAGGTTTGGCCACACCTCCTCCAGATGTTTCTTGCCCGAGATTTCCATCACCCTTATCAGCACCGAGAGCATCCACGACGGCACGCCGGAGATGTTCGTCACGTTCTTGTTGAGCGTCTCGCGCGCTATCCTGTCGCGTTTCACCTCGAAGTCAGAGAGCAGCGCCGTCTGCTTCTTCGGCACCCTCACGAGGTTCGCCAACGGGTTGATGTTCTCTATCAGGATGGCAGAGAGGGCGCCCACGAACGAGCCGTGAACGTTATAGTTCGCCTGATGCGAGCCGCCGAGGATGAGGGCTTTGCCGTCGAAGATTCTCGACTGCGGGTTGTTCATCAGATAGAAAGCCACGCTGTCCGTGCCCCCTTGATAGTGTATTCTCTGCAGGCCGTCGTTCGATACGGGTATGAACTTCGACTTGTCGTTTGTCGTGCCCGACGATTTTGCGTACCATCTCACCTGTCCGGGCCACAGCACATCCTTTTCTCCATGGCGCATACGGTCGATGTCCTGCTTCAGCGATTCATAGTCGTTCAGCGGCACATCGGCGCAGAAAGTCTCATAGTCTCTTATCGTCGAGAAGGCATGGTTCCGTCCGTATTCCGTGTCGCCAGCCTTTTCCAGCAGATTTCTCAGCACGTTCCGCTGCAGCTCCGCTCCTTGTGTGAGGTGCCGTTGCAGCTCGTGCTGTCTCTTCGCGAAATACAGTTTCCGTGCTATCGTTGTGATGCTCATATTTTTTATAGTTGACAAGTTGATTCTTTTTAGTTGACGAGTTGACGAGTGAAACGAGTAAAACAAGTTGTTAGTATTCGAGTGACAAAGTTTGAGTTGACAGAATTATCAACTCGTAAACTAAGAGAATTAACTCGTCAACTAAGAGAATCAACTCGTCAACTGAAAATAGTCCACATTACGCTGCAAAATTACGCATTTATGTTGAATCCACCAAATATTTTCCCTTTCTTCTTGCTGACGCGGCATAAAAACCTGTTTCCGCGGCATGAACGAGAGAGGGCTGCCCCTCCGCCATCCGGCATCGAAGCAGCCCCGCTTTCTGTTTGCTTGCAGTTATTGTTTCTTTATGGTTTTCACGACAACAGAGACAACCGTGACAATACAGACAACAATTAGTTTGTCAAATGTTGTCTATGTTGACGATGAAAATACTATAAACATGTCAACTGAAAAATCAGAACCCCATCCTCATTCCGATGCTCACGGTTCGTGGCGCGCCCCAGTAGCCTCTGAACGACGCCAAGTCGTGTGTCGCGCCGTCCGTGCCGCGTTCGATATACGACGTGTTGAGCAAGTTGCGGCAAGATGCGAAGATATTCAGCGAGATGTTGTCGTTGAGCAACGTGCGCCATCCTATGGTGGCATCCATCAGGTGATACTCCGGCAGGCGGTAGGCATCCTGCGCCTCGCCCGCCGCGGCGTCGGCTT